>CALXAE010000066.1 GCA_944386205.1 uncultured Clostridia bacterium | reverse complement strand
ATCAATTAAATGTTTCATGTTTTCCTCCTTTAAATTAATCTTTTAATACTATACAGAAAAATCTTCTAAAAGTCAAGAGTGAACGATTAGGGAGAGATGATGATTTTGGGGACGGAGCAAAAAATCATCATTCTATAATTTATAAAATTATATTATAAATTAATTTTTACCAACGATGATTTTTTGCTCCGTCCCCAAAATCATCATCCTCTTGACTTATTCCCCTTTTTATATTAAGATATTCCTAGAAAAATTTAAGGAGGAATTTTTTATGTCTGATATTATGTCATATTTATTTGAAACAAAAGCTGTAAAATTTTGTGAAGAAAACAAGCCTTTTTGGTATACATCTGGTAAAATAGGACCATATTTTATTAATACACATTTTGTATATGGTAGTGAAAAAGAAGCTAGTGAGTTATTAGCATTTATCGATGAATGCTTAGCTGATAAAACAACTTTACCCGAAAAAGTTTTCCAAAAGGTATTAAAACAATATAATGAAAATGAAATTTATCACAATGTTATTGATTCTATGAAAGATTATATTATGAAAAATATAAATGTTTCAGAAGTAGATTATATTTCTGGTGGAGAAAGAAGAGATTGGTTTTTCTCTAATATGATTGCTCATCTTTTAGACAAACCACATATTTCTATTTATAAAGATTTATCTACTGTTGTAAGTGATAGTAGATTTGAAAAAACAGAAGCTGTGACAAATATTGAAAATAAAAAAGTATTACATATTGCTGATTTAGTAACCGTTGCTTCTAGTTATATAAGAGCTTGGATACCTGCTATTAAAAATATGGGTGGACAAATGTGCTGGTCTTGTGTTGTTGTTGACCGTATGCAAGGTGGAAAAGAGAAGATCGAAGCTGAAGGTGTAAAAGCTTTTTCTCTAGTTAATGTGGATAATACTTTATTTGAAACTGCTTATAAGAACAAAATTATTAATGAAAATCAATTAGAAATGTTAGAAAAATTCTTTGAAAATCCTGATGAAACAATGAAACAATTTTTAATTAATCATCCTGATTTCTTAGAAAATGCTTTACATGCTGATGAAAAAACAGCTAAAAGAGCTAAACTTTTGGTTGATGGGAATTTATATGGGCTTAATTAATTAGCCCATTTTATTGTATTTAATAAATTTTATGAGTTTTTCATTTTTTTACAAATTGAAAATTCGTACACAATATTTTAGAACAAAAAAATATATATTTGCAGAAAGAGGGATATTAATGAAACAAACATTGCAAATGAAACGACCTGACTTTGCTATTTTTGTAGACAAAGATGGTACTATAAATTTACAAGACAAAAGATTAAATAATATATTTAAACTCATCCACTCAATGAACGGTATTATTATTCCTACAACAGGAAGAACAGTTGGAGATATTCGCGAAGATTTGAGTGGTAATCAATTAATATCACCTCCTTTGCTGATAGGAGATAATGGAGGTTCTATATATTCTACAAAAGATAAAAAATTCGTATCTAAAAAGACTTTAGATATTGAAAAAGTAAAAAATACAATTTCCCAATTTATTGAATCAGGTGGAAATCCTGAAATGATTCGATTAACTGATGGAGAATTTATATATGCAATTAAACATCCAGATGTACAATCATATTATACAAAGAAAAATACAGTAAAATATGGAAAAGATATTGATCATTTATTAGAAATAATGCCAGAAATAACAAAAATCACATTATCAGGTACTAAACAGCAAATGCAAGATATGTCAGAATATGTAAAAAGTTTAAACTTTTGGAGTGATATTGGTAAAACAAAATTTCCTACTGCTAACTATCAGCATTATCGATTAGATGTTGCCCATAAAAACATTAATAAAGGAAATGCTGTACATGCCGTAGTTTCTACTTTAAAACCTTCTTTTGGATATATGTGCATTGGTAATGGAGAAAATGATGTTTCCATGTTTAAACAAGCTATTGATGATAATATGATGATTGGAATTATGGCAGATTCTCCTCAAGCTGTAATAGATGAAATGCAGAATTATAAACGATTAAAAAAGAAACGGTAAAGTAATTATCATCCCTAATGATATAAATAAAGCCAATAATTATTTATTGCGCTTGGCTAAACTTTTTCAACAAAAAATTAAAACCTCTCAACTTTATACAGAAAACTCTCGTGGAAAACAATTTAGACAATCTCTTAGATTTAATCCACCACCATTAGATATAAAAACACATACTAATTCGGGAAAATCTCGAAAAAGAACACCAAATATAAAATAGTAACAAAAACGATATTCTTGTATAGGAAAAAGTTCATTTTCCTATACAAGGATTTTTCTTATACACACGAAAAAAATAATTGCAACCAAAATTGCAATTATTCTTCTACTTTTTCAAACATATCTTTTCCGACACCACATAAAGGACAAACCCAATCCTCTGGTAAATCTTCAAATTTCACGCCTTCTGCTTCGTCATCATAAATATATCCACATGCCATACATCTATATTTCATTATTATCACCTCCAAATTTATACAAGCATTATACCAACTAAATTACAATTCGTAAATAGTTTTTGATAATTTATTTGCTTTCCTTTTCATTTTTACCCAATTTTCCTTTCTTTAATCTATAAATTATAATACTTAAAATAATAATTGCTAGTACAATAAAAACACCTGTTAGCACTGAATGCTCCTGTATATTTTGTATGATGCTATTTTCCCTTTGCACCTGTTCCTCTTCTTCGTTTTGCTCTTCTAAAATCGCATTCAGTTTTTGGATATTTACCTGCTGTTCTTCCTCTACTATTCGTTGTTCTTCTTCATTTCGTCTATAAACATTTATTTTAAATTGCTTTGTTGTATATCCATTTTCAGCCACTACTTTTATATTGATTTCATTGTTTCCAATTTGCAAATTTTCACCGCCAATTACTTCTACACTAACAGTTGGCTTTTCTGGTATAGCTAGAATATTTAAGCTTTCGGTTGTATTAGAAACTGTTGTCAGATATTGATATATATCATTTGCAAATTCTGGTTCTAATGTCACATTTTCAATTGCTAGTGTTTCTAAATTGGCATTTGCTTTTTCTACATCCTTTGTTTTTGTAACATAGATTGCATATTCTGTTTTGTTAGTTTTGTCTGGAGAAGTAACCGTAATATTGATGGTATTTAAACCTTCTTTAAAATTTGTGTTTCCAGCCACCGTAACTTCTGCATTAGCATTTTCTGGAATAGCTGTCACTTCTAATGAAGTTAAATCCTCTGTTAGAAAATAATATTCTGTTATATCTGGAGAAAATACTGGCGACATTCCTTCGTGATTTAATCTTAATATTTGCAATTCTGAATTATCACTTGTTACTTGGCTTTCTTCTGAAACTTCAATCATTTCTGTTTGCACAACTTCGTTTGAAATCATTTCAATTCCATCTGTATAAGTCTGTATTTCGTTTCCTTCTGCATCATAAAATTCTCCTTGAATGGCTATATATTCATTTCCTATGTCTTTTGCTTTAAAAGTATATTTAACTAATTCACAATTTTGTTTTGGATTTTGCCCACCTGTTTCGTCATACCAAACTGTTATGATTTTGCTTCCAATAACATTGGTATTTTCTGGTCCTGAAACATATTCTAATAGTTCATTATTGAAAAATATTGTTAAATTAAATGCTGATACTTTTGTGTTTGCTAGATTTAGAGAAAAACTAAATTCATCTTCAATCTTGATTTCTGAATTTGATACATTTAAAGAAATGCTATCTCCTTCATTTTCTGCCGAAAAACTGATAACATGATACATGATTATGCCTAGCAATATAATTAAAAAATATACTGTCTTTTTCAAAACACTTCTCCTTTTTATATTTTATCTAAAATATTTTCAAATCTACAATTCCTCAAAGATATATAGAGTATATTTTTCACTATCCCAACACTTTACATCCTCTAACTAAATCAGCTCCCATGGGACTATCGCTGATTTAATAAGAGTATGTAACGTGTCGGTCCCCACGAAGCCCGTTCAAAATATACTCTATATACCTTTGAGGAATTGCAGACTGAACAATAACAAATTTTCTATTTATATCATTGTTCAATCTGTTTCAAACCTAGTATATGTCTTTGAATTAGCAATAAATCCACCGAAGTAGGTTTCTTACCATTTTTATTAATATTTCCTGCCTTTTGTGATAGAAAATCTAATTCTTCTATTTCTAATATATGTCTTTGCAATTTCAATAAGTCCACACTATTAATTTTTCCATTCCCATCAACATCTCCATAAATAATAATGCTGTATTCTGCTACCACATTTTGTGTATCTGTATTTGTAAAAATTTGAACCTTTGCACCTGTACCTACCAAATCTCCATCTTCTAAAGTATTTCCTTCTTTGTCTACAATTTTTACCACATATTTTTCACTTGTCATAATATTTTCTAGTAATTTTTCAACTGTTTGATTTTCCTCTTTAATGCCTGTTATCTCATTTCCATCTACTTTTATATTAGAACTAAAACTCAAATCCTCTTCTGAAATTTTTTCTATAACATTGACATTTATTGATTGGCTAATATTTTCATCTTCATCTGCACAAACCTTTATATTGGTATTTCCAGTCTTAATCGCACTTATTAAGCCATTCTCTTCGACATTTGCAATATCAGAATTTTCAGAAATATATCGAATTTTTTTATTATTTGCATCATCCGGTTCAAGACTAGCAAGTATTTGATATTGTTCCCCTTCTTGCAATGTAATGTTTTGCACATTTATTGCAATTCCTGTGACTTTGCTATATACCTCTATATCAATACTTGCTTGCACACCATTTGAAATGGCTCGCACAGTAATAGTTGCTTTTCCTGAAGACACACCATAAATATTTCCATAATCATCTACTTTGACAACTTTTTCATTACTAGAAATAAATTCTACGGCTTGCTCCACTGCATCTAGCGGATAAATCTCTACATTAAGTTTACTGATTTCATTTTTTTGAATCACTGGATTATCTATTGATAATCGTATTTCTTCTACTTCAATTTCTGGTACTTCTTCTATATAATTTTGAAATACATATCCTACAATTCCATTTTCTAAAGTAACTCTATCCCATAATTCTCCACTTTGTTTTCCTTTGGCTATCCTTGTCATCACTTCATTTTTTGAAACACTGGTTATTTTTTCATAACTCGTACTTGGTCCGCTTCTAACATTTAAAGTTGTTTGTACATTGGCATATACTTTTGTATTATCTTCTTCAAAATCTGAAGGATTTATTGCAGGACTTTCTTCTTGGATTTCTGGCATATTATTATAGACAGGAATTATAAAATTGATATTCAAATCTAGCAAATTACTATTAGCATATCCTTTATATATGATATTAGCTTCACTATATGGTGCTAGTACATTTGTCATATATTGATGCCAAAACAATTCTCCATTATTTGTATCATATACATGGAATTTTTGTAGATAAATCGTGTTTTGTCCAATATTGATATAACTTGAACCAATGAAAATCCCTCCACCAGTAATGGCTCTTTCTTTTGTATTCCATGGAATTAAATATTTTGTTTTAGTTTCTTCGCTTGCACCCTTTCCATCTCTTGCATATTTTAAGCCATTAATGATAGCTCCCATTGGCTCAGACGAACTTGTTGCACCAATATTATAAAAATTGTATAGTCCCTCATATCCTGCAACTTTTCCACTAATCGAACTATGCGATAAAAATGGTCCTACTTCTTGTTTAATTCTGGAAGCCAAATGATAAGAACTCACCTTTGATTGAATACCTGCACTATATATTAAATCAGAATATTTTTTTGTCATGGTTACTGTACTTCCACTTGATGTTAAATAACTTACAATTTGGTTATAAAATTCTGTACCATATAAAATCTTTTCTATTCCGTCTACTGAATTTGTACTACTATTAAAGGACAATTCTTCAAATTGAAAAATACGCACTTCATTTAAAAAGTTTCGTGGGTCCATTGTATATAAAAGTGCTTGCTTAGAGCAATCCACCCATCCACTGTCAACTTCTACATTATATTCTCCTGGCTTAGTATTTTTCCATCTATCATTATATGATTTTGGAACTAAATTTTTCCCAAATATATTTTCATTTTGAATGACATAATCCCAATCTAAGTTTGTATATAAAGCTGTAAATGACCAATTGGGATGTTGCTTTTTTAATTCTTCTAAATAGCCTTGATAACTTTCTGGAAAATTTTCAATGCCATCTACTAAATTAACTGCTTGTACGTCTTTTTTATGAAATACGCATATCGATAATAAGATAATGAAAACAACAAAAAATCCATATCGTATAATTTTCTTTATCATGAATTGCTCCTTTTATATAATACTCATCTCTAAACCTTTACTGCCTTCACAATAATACGTTTTGAAGAATCTGTTGTACATGTAATTAAGGTAAGTTCCACTCGCCCGTTTGTCTTTTGAGACAAGCATTGTGTATCATTAGGCCCCACAGTTGTGATTGAATAGACAGTGTAGGTTTCTTTATTATTTTCTAAATCTGTAAGGAATAATTGATTACCAACAGACAATTTTTTTAAATTGTGAAACATATTTTTTGTAATATAATTATGTCCTGCTATGCAAAAGTTTCCTACTGTATTGGGGTCTCCACCATAAAACTTAGTTACAGAGACCCCTAATGCTTGTTCACTATATTCAGAAATTACATACGTTTCTAATTCTATTTGTGGTATTTCTAATTTTGCAATCACTGGATAGCCTTTATAATTTGTTACCATGCTATCTTCTGTATTCCTAGAACTATTTATATTATCTTCTTGCTCATTTTGTGCTAAATTTTGTTCTGTATTTTGCTCTTGTTCATTTTGCAATATTTCTTGTGTCTTTTCTTGTTGTATAGAATTCTGGGTGCTTGTCATAGTCGTTTCAATTTTGCCATCCATATTCACACTTGAAAATTTTTTCTTAGTTAATATTGTTGGATTATCTAAAATTAGTATTACAAAAAATAGGATACTAACCAAAAGGATAGCATATATATATTTCTTTCTGTCTTTTGTTTTCAACTAGATATCCTCTAACGATTTCTTTTTTTCATAATGAAATATAAAGACGTACTAACTATGGCAATTAAAACAACTGCTATTGGAATATATATATTCATACCTGTTTTTGGTAGTTGTGCTGGAAGATTTTCTTCAGTTGTATTTTCCCCAACATTATTCTCTTCGCCTGTTGTTCCTTCTGTTCCATTTCCTGGTGTTTCTTCCTCTGGTGGTGTTGTTTCTGTAAGTGCTACTGTTACTTGGAAACTATCTTCTGCAATAATAGCATCTGAGTTATCTCTGTCAATTAATTTAAAAGTAAGTGTATACGTTCCTGCCTTGTCAAAAATTCCTCTTAGATTCAATACTTTATTTACATTTTGTCCACCAATAGGATATCCAGAAGGGTCTCCCCAACCACTATCAATCAAGTCATATTCTGTTTGTGTTTCATCTGTTCCTTTTAATTGCACATTTCCTCCATCAGGTGTTACCGCTTCTGCTATAATTCTAGCATGGTCATAATTTCTTCCCATACTTGAAGTTAAAGAAAGTACCATTTCTTTTTCAACGTT
>CALXAE010000065.1 GCA_944386205.1 uncultured Clostridia bacterium | reverse complement strand
TTCTTCTAATAGCTTTATTCTTGTATCAAACTTTTTATCTAACTCATTTATTCTTTTGTCAAAATTTTCTTCTAATAGCTTTATTCTTGTATCAAACTTTTTATCTAACTCATTTATTCTTTTGTCAAAATTTTCTTCTAATAACTTTATTCTTGTATCAAACTTTTTATCTAATTCATTTATTTTTGTATCGAATTTCTTTTCTAACTCATTTATTCTTTTGTCAAACTTTTTATCTAATTCATTTATTTTTGTATCGAATTTCTTTTCTAACTCATTTATTCTTTTGTCAAACTTTTCATCTAATGCTGTTACTTGTTGCTCCAAATTTCCTACTTTTGCTTTTATTTCCTTTATCTCTTGCAATATTAGTGCTAAAGTTTCTTGCATATTCCTCACCTCCTTGAATAGAATTACTTTGAATTAAATATAAATGACTTAAAACTTTGAATAAAAAGTGAAATCAAAATTTTTTAAATATTAAAAATTTAACTTCATTATATAATTTTTCTACACAATAAAAACTTAAATGATACAATTTTGTCTTAAAATGAGTAAAGATATAAATTCTTATGATCAAAAATAAGATGAACATATTATATTATCCCCACTAATAAATGTCAACAATAATTTACATTTTTCTAAAAAAGTTTTCGACAAAATTCTACACTTTTACTATAACATATGTAATCATAAACAAAGGAGGTCTTTATGGTACTAAAAAATAACTTCATAGTGCTTAAAGTAAAAAGAAATATGCTATCTATAATATTTTTACTTTTTACTATTTCAATTTTAATATTTTCTAATTCTAATTTAACTGCTGTTAAATCTGGAATTAGTCTTTGGGCTACCTCTGTTGTTCCATCACTTTTTCCTTTTTTTGTTGCAACAGAACTTTTAATGCATACAAATGTTATTTATTTAATAGGCAATTTGGTAAATGGTTTTATGAAGCCTTTATTTAATGTTAGAGGAGAAGGTGCTTTTGCTTTCATTATGGGAATTATCAGTGGCTATCCAATAGGTGCAAAGATTGCTACAAATTTTAGGAAAGAAAATATTTGTACAAAAGAAGAATGTGAAAGACTTTTAAGTTTTACGAACAATTCTGGACCTTTATTCATTATTGGCTCTGTTGGAATTTTGTTGTATCGAAATACTATGATAGGACTTTTACTATTTATTACACATTTACTTGCATCCTTATCTGTTGGTTTTGTTTTTCGTTTTTGGAAAAAGGATTCTACAGATAACACTATTCTCTCTTCAAATACATATACAAATCAAAAAAATCGTGCCACTTTTTCCAATTTGGGAGAAATTTTGTCTGAAAGTATTATTAGTAGCATAAAATCCATTTTAGTCATCGGAGGATTTGTGGTCATCTTCTCTTCTATTATTTCTATCTTAAATTCAAGTGGTATTACACATATGGTAGAAATGCTATTAAGTCCATTTTTCCATTGGATACAAATTGACACTTCTTTTATTGGACCTATCTTTACAGGTTTTTTCGAGATTACTAATGGCATTAGTACTATTTCCAATATTGCCTGTAAAAAGCTTTCTATCAATATCATTATAACCGCATTTTTACTTGGATTTGGTGGCATTTCTGTTTTATTACAGGTGCTTAGCATTACTTCCAAAAGTGACTTATCCATAAAGCCTTATATCTATGGAAAAATATTGCAAGGCATACTTTCTGCACTATATGTTTATGCATTTATGAATATATTTCCTTTTTTCAATTTTGATTTATAATAATACTTTTTGTAATATCTTTTATTTATACTAAATATATTTTATTAAGAATAGGTTTTTGTACAATCTATGTGAGAATTTTAACGGAGGTTTTTCTATGGAAAGAGATTTTAATTATAACCAACCACCTTTTATGGATTTTAATATGGGAAATCCTAATTTTGATATGAACGAATTATATAAAGATCCTATGTTTAATCCGATTATGCAGTATGAACAGGCTTTTAGCTATTACCGCTATTTGTGTATGCAAATGGATTACAAAATAAAATGTAAAGAATATGAAAAATTATGTGCTTCTTCACCTAATCCTGATAGGCGAGATACTAAAAATAATTAATTTGCTTACTTTTTTATCTATCATTTTTTAAACTTAAAAATCTTATAAATATACTGATTATTATAAATTTGTTACAATTCACAGTTAATAATTTATTTAATTAGCTAAAAGTTATATTCTCATATTTTATGAAATCAAATGTGCTAATGAAGAAATATTACAAATTCTTACATTATCAAGTAGGAGAATCTCAAACCACGCTTTGAGAGGTGCCTGCTTTATAATGTTAGAATTTGTATATTTCGCAATGCCAGCCATTTAATGAATAAAATATGAGAATATAACTTTTGGCTTTTAGATAAACAACTGTGAATTTTAACAAAATAGTATTCTATTGCTTTGGATTATGCAAAAAAGAAATATGCCAATACAATAATTCCTAATACAATTCTATAATATCCAAACACTTTAAAGTCATGTTTCTTAATGTAATTCATTAAAAATTTAATAACAAACATAGATACAACAAAAGAAATTATCATACCAACTAATAAAATAACAATTTCTGCACCTGTAAATGCCAATCCAAATTTTACTAATTTTAGTAAACTTGCTCCTAACATAGTTGGAATAGCTAAATAAAAAGTAAATTCTGCAGCATTTGGTCTTGATAACCCAATTAATAATCCACCAATTATGGTTGCTCCTGAACGTGAAGTTCCTGGGAATATAGCTGCTAATAATTGAAATACACCAATAATTAATGCATCTTTATATGTAATTTCTGAATTTTTTTCTTTTGCACCTTTTCTGTTTTTGTTCCAATTTTCAATGATAATAAAAGCAATACCAAATACAATTAAAGCAATGGCTATACAGGTTGGATTATAAAATAAAGCTTCAAATGTTTCATCAAATAATAATCCTATAATTGCTGCTGGTACACAACCTACTAAAATCTTTCCCCATAAATTCATGATATTTTTATCAAAATATGATAAGATTCCTGTCTTTTTGATAGCTTTTTCTTTGTTCTTGGTAATCGGCCATATCTTCTTAAAATATAGCAATACTACCGCTAATATAGCTCCTAATTGAATTACCACTTGAAACATTGACCAGAACTCTGGTGAAACATTTTCAAATTTTAAAAATTGTTCTACTAATATTAAATGTCCTGTACTACTGATTGGTAGCCATTCTGTTATTCCTTCTACAATTCCAAATATAACGGATTTTATAATATCTAAAAACATAACTTTCTCTCCTTTATTTAATGTCAGGGGACACATCTTACCTTGGGGACATTTCTCATTATGTTAAGATATGTCCCCTCCCCTTGTGATTTATTGTTCATTTTTATTTTTGTTTTTTATTTATATATATTGTTTTATGATGTCTTTCATATATTTTGCTGACGACATTGGTGCTGATTTTCCGTGGTAGTCCTAATGCTTCTATAAAATTGATATTCTCTTCTTCTACAATTTTCCTATCAATTCCATAAGGTTTTGATGCTAGATCAATTACCAATGTTTCTTTTTTGATTTCTTTTAATTCCTCTTTAAAAATAATTTTTGGAATGGTGTTTATAATAATATCATATTGTTTTATTTTTGCATAGTAATTTTGTACTTTTTGTATTGTTGTTATTTCATATCCATATGCTACTGCCCATGCCTTTTCGATTTCATTTGTTATCATGCAGGTTACATCTACTGATAATCCTTGCAATTTATGTGCTAAAACCTTTCCTATTCTTCCAAATCCTAATATTAAGCAATGGCTACCTTGCAAGATTTTGTTTGTATTTTTTAAAATAATTTCAATTATAGCCTCTGCTGTAGGAATGGCATTTAAAACTGCAAATTCTTCTTTTTGCATAAAATCGATTACTTCGTTTTGCTTTTCTTTTAATATTTCTTGTATATCTTCTGGAATATTTCCTGCAAAAATTGTTTTATTTTCTAAATAATATACCAATTCTTGTATTCTAATATTTCTATTAGAAAGTGGCATATTTATTGTTTTCTTATCCTTTGTGAATGGAATTGGTAATACAACAATTTCTGAACTAGAGAGCATATTTTCATATGTCTCACATTCTTTAAAATTTTCTATTTTTTCAAATCCATATACCTTTACTTCATGCTTTTCTTTTGATAATAATTTTGCTAAGAAAAAATTCCTTAGGTCTCCTCCCATCACACAAACATTCATAGTTCATTTTCATTCCTTTCATAAAATTAGAGAGCAAGGGAGCATATATCTCCCCATTACATTATAGTTTAGTTCCCAAATTTTATGAATGAATTGTGTGTGAAAGGCTTTATTTTTGTCTTTCATCTGGTTCTTGTTCTATATCTCTATTCTCAAATTGTTGATTTTTATCTCTTCCACCACTAAAATCATTTTTCAACAAATTTATATCATTGTAACTTAAATGTCTTGTAATATCTACCATTTCTTCTAAATGTTCTTTTGCTTTCACATCTTTTTCAGTTAATTTGCTTTCTTTTTCTTCTTGATTTTCTAAATTAAATGGAATAGATATTCTAGCAATAATTGGTATAAATAGTGGTTCTTTTCTTACCTTATCCACTATTTTTTTAGATTCAATATCAATCGCTGTATTGACATAGTTAATCGCTGTTTCTTTATCTCCTTTTATCAGATAAATTTTCGCCAATTCATAATAAGCATCAGCTGACAATTCCTCTTCTTCTATAGTTTCTAAAAATCTTCTTTCTGCTTCCTCTAAGTCTTTATAAATTAAGGCAATTTCCGCCAATGAATATTTTGCATTATATAGTAAAGAATTAATTTGGGCTGCTTTTTCATAACAAATTTTTGCATTTTGAAAGTCATTTAACATGGTATAAGCAATTCCTAAATTATAGTTTATTTCATAACTTACTGGATTATATTTTAAAGCTTCTTGGTAGACATTTACTGCTTCTTTATACATTTCATTAGAAATCAATATATCTCCTAACAATTCTGTTGCCTTATACATATCTGGCTTTTTCTCTAATAGATTGAATAGCATCTGTGATGCTTCTTCTTTTTTGTCCAATGTATTTAACAATTTTGCAACTGTATAATATGATTCATAATCCTTTTTATTAATATCAATTGCTTGCACATATTCATCAATTGCTTTTCTCATTCCACCTTCTTTTTCGTACAATTCTGCTAACATTTTGTGTCCTTTATAACTATTTGGTATCTTAGAAACTAGTGTTATCAATGCTTCTTTTGCCTTCTTATCATTTCCAACTGCCAAATAAAATCTTGCTCTTGCTACATTCATTACTTCAATTAAGGTCATTCCCCTTCGCTCTAGCAGGATAACAATTCCTGGGATAACAACCGATAGTATATATTTCAAAATTTTAAAAATGATATTTAATTCTATAAACAATGCAAATTCTAAAAAGTTTAATGCAATTCCAATTGCCTCTAATACTAAGATGACAATATAGCTGGTATCATTGTTTTTTATCATTTTCAAAAACATATATACAAAAATCGCAAGTGAAATCACTGTAAATATCAACTGTTCTATTATCATTTTGCATCTCCTTCTTTTCTATTATTCTAAATTCTTTATTGCATTTCTTGCCATTTCATCACATCTGTTATTAAATGCATTATCACTATGTCCTTTGACTTTTATAAATTTTACCTTATGTTTCTTTGTTAAGGCATATAATTCTTGCCATATTTCTTTGTTTTTTACCGGTTCTTTTCCAGATGTTTTCCAATCATTTTTTATCCAATTGTATATCCATCCTTGATTAAAAGCATTTACCACATAGGCACTATCACTATATATTTCCACTTCACAAGGAAATTTTAGCAATTTAAGCCCTTCTATAACAGCTGTTAGTTCCATTATATTATTTGTGGTATTTTTTTCGCCTCCTGAAATTTCTTTTTTGTTTTCTTTATACATTAAAATAGAACCCCATCCACCAGGTCCTGGATTTCCTGAACATGCTCCATCTGTATATATAATTACTTTTTCCACGAATACCTCCATCTAATCCTATAAATTTCTGTGCAATATTATTTTTTAATTGTGTTTTTTTTTTTTTTGTTATACCATTATATCAGTAATTTTAATTTTATACAATATTTTCACAATGGAAAGGTTGAAAAATAATTACAATTTTGGTATTCACAAACTTCAAAGGAAGGAGATTAAAAATGAGTAAAGTTATTGGAATTATAGCAGAATATAACCCATTTCACAATGGACATTTGTATCATTTGCAAAAATCTTTGCAAGATAGTGGTTCTTCTTATTCTGTTGCTGTTATTAGTGGTAATTTTACCCAAAGAGGTTCTACTTCCTTAGTTGATAAATGGGAAAAGGCAAAAATTGCTTTAAGTAATGGTGTTGACTTAGTTCTTGAACTTCCTTTGCTTTATTCTATTTCCAGTGCTGAAAACTTTGCAGAAGGTGCTATTAAAATTTTAGATTCTTTAAAAGTTGTAGATTATCTTTCTTTTGGCTCTGAATCAGGAGATATTTCTACTTTAGATATGATAGCTGATATTTTATATAAAGAACCAAAAGCCTATAAAAATATATTGTCACATGAGCTTAGTAAAGGCTTATCTTTTCCAAAAGCAAGAGAAAATGCCTTGCTTATGTATTTGAATGATATTCGTAGATTTTCAAATATTCTTTCTTCTCCTAATAATATTTTAGGAATCGAATATTTAAAAGCTTTAAAAAAATTAAGAAGTCCTATAATTCCAATAACAATTGAACGATATAATGCCGGATATCATGATACAGAACACAATGGAAATGTTGCAAGTGCCACAGCCATACGAAACATTGTAAAAAATAATGGTTGGGACATTTTAAGAAAAGTCGTTCCAGAAAATACATTTTCTATTCTTCTAGAAAATATTAAAGTTGGACATGTTGTTCCAGATATATCTGTATTTGAAAAACAAATTATTTATAATTTACGAAAAATGTCTATTCCAGAAATTGCAGAACTTCCAGATGTCAGTGAAGGTTTAGAAAATGCTATCAAAAATGCAGCCAATTCTTGCAATAGTATCATAGAATTCTTAAATATTATCAAATCAAAAAGATATACAAATACAAGACTTCAAAGAATTTTATTATATGCTTTACTTGGCATTACAAAAAAAGATATGGCTCTATCTAAAAAAGCAATTCCTTATGTACGTGTTCTAGGATTTAATGAAAAAGGAAAATACTTAATTTCGGAAATTGCGAAAGCTAATCCTAAGCTAGAAATTATCACTTCTGTAAAAAAATATATGGATACAAGTAATAACAAAACTTCTAAATATTTATTAGAAAAAGATATTTGGGCTACCAATGTTTATACCATCGGTTATGAATATGATTCTTGGAATAATTTAGATTACACACATAAAATTGAACGTTAGGGACGTGTCAAAATGGACAAAAATTGGTCAAAAGGGACAGACCTATTGAAACAAAATAATATTATTATTTAGAATATTAATTGAATGATTATTAAAAGCCAATATACTATTTATAAATAATAAATAAAATTTTATAAATAGTATATTGGCTTTATCTATCTACAAAAAATAAATTAACAAAGTATTTTTTATTATTAAATGATATTTTTTATAGGTCTGTCCCTTTTGACCAATTTTTGTCCATTTTGACACGTCCCTAACAGTCTCATTTTGTTATCCATTTTACTAAATTTAAGTTTGCTGGTTCTAGTAGC
>CALXAE010000064.1 GCA_944386205.1 uncultured Clostridia bacterium | reverse complement strand
AAGTGTGCTTGTGCTTTTTCCATTGTTGTAAATACTCCTGAACATTCTAATACATATTCAACACCTAATTCTCCCCAAGGGATATTATGTGGATCCATTTCATTATATACTTTTATTTCTTTTCCATTTACTACTAAATTTCCATCTTTTTCTTCTATTGTTCCATTAAATCTTCCGTGTACTGTGTCAAATTTTGTCATATATGCCATGTAGTCTGCTGTAACAAATGGGTCGTTAACCGCTACAACCTCTACTCCTTCTTTTGCTAATGCTGCTTGGAATGATAATTTTCCAATTCTTCCAAAACCATTAATTCCTAGTTTTACTGACATAAAAATTCCTCCTTTATATTTAAAAGTCTTTGACTTTTATTTTTTAGTCTTACTTAGACCTTTCTTATTCTATACCAAAAAAGAATACTTTTCAAGTATTCTTTTTTATTTAATAAAATTTTCAAAGAAAATTTCTATTAAATAAAAAAGAAACATATTAATGCACACAAATTTTATTATATAAAATTTGGCGTACGAACAATAGACGCGGACTTAAAAATATTATAAACTTGAAAATGTTTAAGAAAGTCCGCTATTGTTCGTCTTTTTGTTTTTTAATTCATTATAACTCTCCCAATAATATCATTAATATCTTCTACATTGCATTTTCTCATATATTCTTCAATTCCTTCAACAACTTTTACACTTGTATATGGGTCTATAAAGTTTCCAGCACCGATTGAAACTGTTGTTGCTCCTGCTAGCATAAATTCTATGGCGTCTTCTCCAGACACAATTCCACCTAATCCCATAATAGGAATATTTACTGCTTGTGCTACTTGATATACCATTCTAACAGCAACTGGTCTAATAGCTGGTCCTGATAATCCACCTGTATTATTAGCAAGAACTGGTTTTCTTTTATAAATATCAATTTTCATAGCTAATAAAGTATTGATTAGAGATACAGCATCTGCTCCACCATCTTCTACACCTTTTGCAATTCCTGCAATATCTGTTACATTTGGTGTTAATTTTACAATCAATGGTTTATCTAATACTTTTCTTACTTCACTAGTTACTTTTTTTACACCTTCATACGTGTTTCCAAACGCCATACATCCTTCTTTTACATTTGGACAAGATAAGTTTAGCTCTACACCATCAATGTCTAAATTATTTAATATCTTACATAATTCTACATATTCATCAATTGAACTTCCACATGCATTGACAATGATTTTTGTATCAAACTTTCTTAAAAAAGGTAAATCATTATTTGCAAAATATTCTACTCCTGGATTTTGAAGTCCAATACTATTTAACATTCCACTTGGTGTTTCACATACTCTTGATGGTTTATTACCACTCTTTGGCTTTAGAGATGTTCCTTTTGTAATAATTGCTCCTAGTTTTCCTAAATCGAAAAAATCTGCATATTCTCTTCCATATCCAAATGTGCCAGATGCAACAGTTACCGGATTTTTCATTTCAATTCCTGCAAAATTCACTTTCGTATTCATACGTTTCATTCCTTTCTTATATAAATATACCAATACCAAATATTTATTATTTTTTAAATAATCCCTTACATTCCTTTCTGTTCAATCAATTCTGCTTGTTCTTTTAAGTTTATATCTGATATTTTTTCAATAAATTGTACTATCTTTTCTAGTTTTAAATATTTCGGCTTCTGCTCTATTTGGTTCATATATTGCTTTATTTTTTCCATAATCTCTATATGATACCTCTTTATAATTTCTGTATTTAAACAATCATAATCGTTATGAAATGTATCTTGATTTGCTTTTGCTTGTTCTGCTTCTTCTTTGAAAATTTTATCAAAATAGCAATCTGTTAATAAATGAATAAAATATCCTTTCCAATAATCTGTATTTAAATCAACATTTACATCTTTTAAAAATTTGTCTAAATATATTTTTTGGTCATAACTTGTCCAATCTCCCCAATTTCCATAATGGGTTATATTTTTATTTATATTTTTGTCTACTAAACAGATATAATCTGGTGCAATAGCTCCTTCAATAAATTCATCCATATTTTTAATTTCCTTTGGATGTTTTTTTACATATTCTTTAGCCACTGCAATGTGTATTGTAAATCCTGGCATTTTTATTCCTCTTTCTATTTTGATCTACTACATAACTTTAATTTTCAAATTTCTTTGCCTATTCATTAAACTAGATTTCTACATCTCTTGCGTTAAATACTGGTCCACCTTTGCAAACATGGAAATATTCTGGTGCATCTTTTGGACTTTTAGCTGTTTTTACTGCACAGCCTAAGCATACACCTAATCCACATCCCATTTTTTCTTCTAATGATAACTGGCATTCGATATTATTTTCAAGAGCATATTTTTGAATAGCTTTCAACATTGGAAGTGGTCCACAAGCATAGATACAATCATAATGTTCTTTTTCCATATCTTCCATTAAATAATCAATTGCAACCCCTTTATTCTTGTAACTTCCATCATCTGTTGTAATGACTAAATTATCTGTTACTTCTCCAAATTCTTTTTCTAACATGACAAAATCTTGATTTCTAAATCCTAAATAGCAATATACTTCCTTTTTCTCTGCTTTTGCTTCTTTAGAAAGTTCATATAGTGGAAATATTCCAATTCCTCCACCGATAACTGCTATTTTTTCATATTTATCTGTTT
This sequence comes from uncultured Clostridia bacterium, assembly GCA_944386205.1. Classification (GTDB taxonomy): domain Bacteria; phylum Bacillota; class Clostridia; order TANB77; family CAG-508; genus CAG-269. The sequence continues at coordinate 5,140 of CALXAE010000064.1, read as the reverse complement.
TAAAAGTTCCATATCCTAATGGCCCTATAATATCAATTTTATCTCCTACTTCTTTACGAGATAAAATTTGAGTTCCTTTTCCTTTTACTTGAAATATAAATTCTAGAATTCCATTTTTTCTATCTAAATTATATATACTAATTGGTCTTCTTAAAAATGGTTCTACTTGGTCTGTTACTCTAATTTCTATAAAATTCCCTGGTTTTGCATCTTCTACAATTTCACTTGCCTTTACACTAAATTTGTAGATTCCTTTAATGATTTCCTCTTTTTGTACTAACTTTGCTAATACTTGCTTTGGCATGTTATCCCTCCTTATTTTTTAATAGCTTGATTTAGTTCATCTCTCATTCTAATAGCTTCCGCTCTTGTTGCTTTTGCAAACTCCTCTTCAGTATACTTATCTTTCCATAAATCTGATTTATATGCACACATTAATCCTCTAGAACTGTTAACAATTCCACCGATTCCATTTTCATCAAATCCTAAAGCAATATCTTCTGCTTTTCCACCTTGCGCTCCATATCCTGGTATTAAGAAAAATGTATGTGGTGCTGCTTTTCTTAGGTCTTCTAATTGTTTTGGATAGGTTGCTCCTACAACTGTTGAAATACTACTATATCCATATTCTCCTCTTAAATCCTTGCCCCATTCTTCCACAAGTTTTGCAACTTTTGTGTATACTTCTTCTCCATTTTCTAATTTTAAATCTTGCAATTCTCCTGATGATGGATTTGATGTTTTGTCAATGATAAATACACCCTTACCATATTTTGCACAATCTTCTATAAATGGTTTAATTCCATCAATTCCTAAATATGGATTTAATGTTACAAAATCAACATCATAAATGCTTTCTTCTTTTTCTCCTATTTTTGTTTTTCCTAGAAAAGCATTAGAATACGCTTTTGCTGTACTTCCAATATCTCCTCTTTTAATATCTGCAATTATCAACATTCCTTTTTCTTTGGCATATTTACAAGTTTCTTCAAAAGCTTTCATTCCTTCTAATCCATACATTTCATAAAATGCAACATTTGGCTTTATTGCTGGAATAACATCATAAATCTCATCAATTAATGCTTTATTAAATTCTACAATTGCTTTTGCCACACCTTCTAAGTTTTCTTCATATTTATTTCTAATACATTCTGGTATCATTTCATATCTAGGGTCTAAACCAATAACGGTTGGGTTATTAGTTTCTTTAATTTTATCGATTAATTTATCCATCATATTTTTCATCTTAAAATTTCCGCCTCCTTTATTTTTGGTGTTTCTACTCTTGAAGCCACTCTAATTTTTTCTAATTTATCAACTTTATTTTCTTTTAACATCTTTTCCCTTGGAGACAACATCTTTTCCAAGTATATTTCTCTCGCTTTTTTTCTTAACTTTTCTTTATCTCCACTATTTTGTATTTTCGTCACTCTTTTATCATCTTTTATTTCTTTATAGTTTCCTGTAAAATGTGCCATATCATATGCTACAATCTCTTCTTTTGTAATTTCATCTCTTTTTTGTAGAGCATTTTTTCTCTCGATATAATTTCTTTCTAATAAATAAATTTGTTTCAATTCTTTATATATTTTATGAGTTTTAATAAATACATCATCTATTATAACAATTCTTTTATTTTGTAATTCTTCTAGTCGTTTATTTAAAAGTGATTCAACTAACTTTGCTCTAAATTTTGAAAACATTAAAAATATAAGTTTATTTTTGTATAAGAACTTTCTCAACCTGGAATCGACTTTTATTTTTTCCCCATTTTTATTTTCTTTCATTAAAGGTTGAAAATATTTTAATGTTACTTTTTTAAATAAATCATCTATATGAATAACCTCTATATCTTCACTATTTTCTTTTAAATAATCTGAAAATGTTGTTTTTCCTGAACCTGACTTTCCTGTTACGCCTATTAATTTCATTTTGTATTATTTTAATTCCTCCCACTCGTTTTCCTTAAAGCCTATATATATTTTCTCATTTGTTACAAGTAATGGTCTTTTAATCAACATGCCATCAGATGCTAATAATTTTATTTTTTCTTTATCTGACATTGTTGATAGCTTTTCTTTTAAATTTAATTCTTTATATTTAAGTCCGACTTGTATTAAAAAATTTCTTTATTTCATATCCACTTTTCTTTATCCATGTTTCTAATTCTTTTTCTGTTGGTGTTTCTGTAACAATGTTTCTATCTTGAAATGAGATATTGTTATTCACTAACCATTGTTTTGCTTTTTTACAAGTAGAGCATTTTGGATATTCTATAAATATATTTTCCAAGATTATTCCTCGCTTTCTTTCCATTTATCCTTCATATACAACTCTTCCATTTACGATAGTGTATTTTACTTTTCCTTTTAGTGTTTTTCCGATAAATGGGCTGTTTTTTGATTTTGATACTATCATTTCTTTTGTGTATACATATTCTTCATTTGGGTCAAATATTGTGATGTCTGCCATTTTTCCTGCTTCTATACATCCTCTTTCATTATCAATATGTAATAATTTTGATGGTGTATATGATGTAAGTCTTACTAGATTCAAATAATCAATATGTCCTGGGTCTACTAGATTCATAATTTCAGCTGGAAGTGCTGTTTCAAATCCAATGATTCCATTTGGTGCTTTTGATAATTCTACATTTTTTTCATCTTCTGCATGTGGTGCATGGTCTGTAATAATGCAATCAATGGTTCCTTCTTTTAGACCTTCGATGATAGCTTGTCTATCTTTTTCTTCTCTTAATGGTGGGTTCATTTTTGCATTAGTTCCTGATTTTAATACTTCATCTACTGTAAATGTGAAATAGTGTGGACAAGTTTCACAAGTAATTTTGACACCTCTTTTTTTCGCGTCTCTAATCATATCTTTACTTGTTTTTGTACTAATATGACAAATATGTCCTCTAACACCATTTGTTTCTGATATTACAATTTCTCTTGCCGCCATGATTTCTTCTGCTTCTGGTAATACCCCTTGCACACCTAATTTATCTGCTACAGGTCCTGCGTTAATCGCACCTGCTGATACAGATTTTTCTTCACAATGTGATGCTACATATGTTCCTAATTTGTCTGCTTCTATCATAGCCTCCCTCATCATTCTACTATTTACTACTGGCATTCCATCATCAGAAAATCCGATAGCACCTGCTTTTCTTAATGCTTCAAAGTCAACTAATTCTTCTCCTTTTTCTCCTTTACTTACAGAAGCATATGGTAACACATTACATAAATTCACTCTTTTTCCTTCATTTATGATATATGTTAAAGTTTCTACATTGTCTGGTGTTGGTTTTGTATTTGGCATTGGGCAAATGGTTGTAAATCCACCTGCAACAGCACTTTTTGAACCAGTTTCTATTGTTTCTTTGTGTTCTCCTCCTGGTTCTCTTAAATGACAATGTACATCTATCATTCCAGGTATAATATTAAAGTTTGTGCAATCGATCTCTTTATCTGCTTTTTCTGTTATATTTTTCTCAACTTTTACAATTTTATCATCTTCAATTAAGATGTCATATATATCATCTAATTTGTTTTTGTAATCAATAACATGGCCATTTTTTAATAATAGTTTCATTAACACATCTTCCTTTCTTGCTTTTTATTTTTTGTTTTTATCTATTTACTTGCTCCTCACAATATTTACATCTATATACCACATTCTCTTTGTCTGTTAATTCACATATATGTGGTAATTCTTGCTCTATTGATGTAATACATCTTGGATTTTTACACTTAACAACATTTACTAATTTTTCCGGAAGTTCTGGATGAAATTTTTCCACAATCTTTCCATCTTTAATTTTATTTACCGTAATATTGGGGTCTAAATACCCCAATATATCTAAATTGATATCTAAGTTTTCATCAATTTTAATGATGTCTTTTTTTCCTGTTTTGTTACTTTTTGCATTTTTGATAATTGCAACAGAAGTATCTAACTCTCCTAATTTCAAATAATTATATATCTCAAAACTTTTTCCTGCTTCTATATGGTCAATTACATATCCATTTTTTATACTATCTATATTCATTCTCATATTTCCTTTCTATACTATTTGAATTTTGAAAAGAATTAGTATTTGGCTAGCAACAACGCCAAATGCTGATTATTCTTCCAAATTTAATAATTTTAAAATTAATGCCATTCTAATAAACTTACCATATTTTGCTTGTTTAAAATAACATGCTCTTTTATCATCATCCACATCTACTGATATCTCATTTACTCTTGGTAATGGGTGCATAATACATAAATCTTCCTTTGCATTTTCTAATTTTTCTTTGTTTAAAATATAATAATCTTTTAATCTGATATAATCATCTTCATTGAAAAATCTTTCTTTTTGTACTCTTGTCATATACAAAATATCTAAATCTTGCATATATTCCTCTATATCATTTGTTTCTACATATTCTATATGTTTTTTCTCCAAAATATCTGTTTTCACATAGTCCGGTATTTTTAATTCATCTGGTGAAATAAGAACGAATTTAATATTGGCATATCTTGACATTGCCGTTATCAAAGAATGAACAGTTCTTCCGAATTTCAAATCACCACAGATTCCTATTGTTAAATTAGATAATCTGTGTTTTTCACATTGAATTGTTAATAAATCTGTTAATGTTTGTGTAGGATGGTTGTGTCCTCCATCTCCTGCGTTAATAATAGGTACTTCTGATTTCATAGCAGCAACTAGTGGTGCCCCTTCTTTTGGATGTCTCATAGCAATAATATCGGCATATCCACCGATAACCCTTACTGTATCAGCAACACTTTCTCCTTTAGCAGCAGAACTAGAATTTGCAGAAGAAAATCCTAATACATTTCCTCCTAATTCCATCATAGCAGCTTCAAAACTTAATCTTGTTCTTGTGCTTGGCTCATAAAATAAAGTTGCTAATTTTTTTCCTTCACATTTTTTTGCATATTTTTGTCTATTGTCTATAATATCTTTTGCTACATCGATAAGTTCGTCAATTTCTTCTGTTGATAAATCTTTGATATCAATTAAATGTTTCATGTTTTCCTCCTTTAAATTAATCTCTTAATACTATACAGAAAAAACACTTAAAAGTCAAGAGAGATGATTTGGGGACGGAGAGAAAATCATCATTTT
>CALXAE010000063.1 GCA_944386205.1 uncultured Clostridia bacterium | reverse complement strand
TATACACTAAAATTTAACAATTTTAAAATAAATTTTCCGAAAGGGGTTTCAAATTTTAAATTTTATGATACAATAGAAACTGAAAACAAAATAAAGTTATTTTCTGACTTTTATTTACCAATTTCAATTGTAAAAACAACCTATCAAGAGTATGAAGAAGTACAAAAAATGTATTCTGTTGAAGAAGCTAAGAACTTAGGGATACAAGAAATAGAGGAAGAATTGGAAAGTCAAATAGAAAATAAAGAAAATATTGTTAACAAAAATATAAATACATATGAAAATGAAAATGGTATTGATATTTATGTTACATATGAAGTGCTAGAGAATATAGGGACAAATGAAAAAATTGTTTTTTGAAGGGATGATATAAATGGAAGAAAAAAGTTTGAGAATTACAGGAACAGATAAAACATTTTTTAATAAAATTACAAAGACATTAACAAAAATGTTGATCCCAACGAAAATTGGTATTAATGGTATGTTAATTTCAATAAAGAGAAATAATTTGCTAAAGGCATTTGAAGCTTATAAAAATAGTGGCGAAAACTATAATGAAAAAGATGCTGAAAAAAAATATGATACTGCATATGAAAGTTATTTAGAAACTTTGGATAAATATGTAATGGATTCTATTTATAAAAAAGTAAAAAATAATACAGCTTCTGAATTTGAAAAAGAAGCATTATCTAAATATTATGAAGTTACTAGTTTGAAAGAAAATGAATATGTAGAATATAAACATAGAAAACAAAAATATTTGTTAGAACTAGATAATGACGGTGTTCAATTATCAGGAAAAGAGAAATTAATTGCAAGATATAATATGTTCTATGTTTCTAAAATGGATTCATTGTATAAAGGAATTCTAAAAAATTATTCTATAAAGCTTGCTGACACGACTAATGTATATGAAGCTACAAAAGAATGGGTATATACAAAAATATTTTATACATTAGAAGAATATATACAAAATATTTTATCATTAAAAATTAAAATTGGAACTGATAATAGTGTAAAAGATGTTATAAAAGAATATGAAAATTATGAAACATATACAGTAGGAAAATTAGATACAAAAGATAATATAGAAAAAAATGTATTGTTATTAAGTATTAGTAGAAAATTATTTACACATAGCTTACCATTGATTGTAGCAATACAATGTTATGAAAAATTATTAAAAGATGCTAGAATTTTAGTGCAAGATACAAAAATATCAACAAAACGAGAAAGAGCATATAGTATGTTAATTAATCTGTTTGAAGATTATTATGTGAAATTGCTATCAACAAAGGTATATTGGGAAAATCAAAAGGAAAGAGAAGAATTTAAAAAATTCTGGAGTAAATACAAGGAAATATGCCAATTGAAAGAAACTAATTTTATAGAATATGTTAGACAAAAAGAAATATTATTTATAAAAAATGATATGAAGAAAATTAGTCAAGCAGATGTAAAAACAGATTATAGTAAATTAATGACTTATTATAAAAGAAAATTGATTGATTATGGAGCAATAAGAGAATTAAAAAATACTTATAAATCAGAAGGAAAATACATTAAAAAGGCAAAACAAGTGGCTTAATTGATAATCAACCATAAGTTATCCTAGGAAGGAATAAAATAAAACATGAAAAATTACGAAGTTATATATAAAGACATTACAGAAGAACAAAGATATGAAGAAATTGTGGACAAAGTTTTTACAAAGTGTTTTGAAGAAGAACAATTGCAAGATACAAAATTATATATAACAGTTACTTTTACTAATCCTCAAAACATTCAAAAAATAAATCAAGAATATAGGAATATTGATAAGGCAACAGATGTACTTTCTTTTCCTATGTTTGAAAGAAAAGAAATAGAAGAAAACATAAAAGGAAAAAAATTACTACATGAAGACATATTAGGAGATATTGTAATTTCTATACAAAAAGTAGAAGAACAGGCAGAAGAATATGGACACAGTTTTGAAAGAGAACTTAGTTATATGCTAGTTCATGGTTTTTATCATTTAATGGGATATGACCATATGGAAGAAGAAGATAAAAAGGAAATGAGAACAAAAGAAGAAAAAATTTTAGGAATGTTAGATATATCAAGATAACAGATCCAACCAGAATTTGCTTTATGAAAGGAATGAGAGTAAATATGCAAAAAGGTGGAGTGAAGGCGCTAATTGTTATATTGGTCCTTTTAATTATTGTAGCAGGTGTAGTATTAGCATATAAAATAACGCAAGGTAAAAATAATACAGAAACTATATCAGGATCAGAGGAAGAAAATAGTGAGTTAGTAGCAACAGTGGAGGAAAAAGAAGTTCAAATCTATAATGGAAATGATAGACCAATTGCAGTTATGATTGATAATCACAATGGTGCTTGGCCACAAGCTGGATTACAACAGGCATATATGGTATATGAAATTATTGTCGAAGGTGGAGAAACTAGATTAATGGCACTATTTAAAGGTGTTGACTTGGAAAAGATAGGACCTGTTAGAAGTGCTAGACATTATTTTATAGACTATGCAATGGAAAATGATGCTATATATGTACATTTTGGTCAAAGCCCACAAGCACAAAGTGATATAAAAAAATATAGCATTCATGACATAAATGGAATTTCAGAAGATGGAACTACTTTCTGGAGAGTAAAAGATAAATATGCACCACATAATGCAGTTACAAGCACAGAAAAATTGTTAGAATCTGCAAAAAGTAAAGATTACAGAACAACATCAACAGAAGAAAGTGTATTACATTATGTAACAGATGAGGTAAATTTAGAAGAAGGACAAAGTGCAGAAACAATTACTATACCACATTCAACATTACAAACTGTTAAATATGAATATGATGCAGAAAATAAAGTCTATATAAGATATGCAAGAGGAGAAGAACAAGTAGATTGGGATACAGAAGAACCAGTGACAACCAAAAATATAATTATAACTTTCTGTGACAATTACACTTTAACAGATTCTGAAAATAAAGGAAGACAAGGATTAAAAAATATAGGTACATTTGATGGTTACTACATAACTAATGGAAAAGCAATTCAAATTCAATGTATTAAAGATGCAAGAGATGAAAAAACAGTATATCAAGATATGAATGGAAATGTAATAGATGTAAATGATGGAAATACATTTGTTCATATATGCCCAACAGATGCAGATGTAGAAATCGAGGGAACAGAAGAAACAACAAATACAAATACAATAACTTAAATAAATAATGGAGGTAACTATAATGAATGTATATGATACAGCTAATCGATTAGCAACAGAACTTAAACAATCAGAAGAATATATGAATTATAAAATGGCAAGAGAAGCATTAGCCTTAAATCCAGATTTGAAAAAGAAAATTGGCGAATTTGAAATGGCAAGATATGATGCACAATTGACAGAAATGCAAACAGGAAAAGAAGATGAAGAAAAGTCTAATAAAATGAAAAATTTATATGCAGAGTTAATTCAAATAGAAGATGCTAAAAAGTATTTTGATGCAGAAATGAAATTCAACATTTTGTTGGCAGATGTCAATAAAATTATTGGAGAAGCTGTAAGAGATGTTATGCAATAGAGAATTTAGAATATAATATTAATTTATAAATTTTAAACAAAGCTAATATATATAAGATTTTGCAAAGTTTTATGTATATTAGCTTTGTTTAGATAAAAAGGCATCACTTAGATCTAAACTAGATTGGAATTTTTGAAAGGAATGAAATTAAGTATGGAGTTTGGAATAATTATCATTTGTTTAGTTTGTGTAATAATTATTTTAAAAATAGTATTTGGAATTAGTAAAAAACAAATTGAAGCAATTGCTAGAAATGAGAGATTAGATGAATTGTCTTTAAAATATCCTGATAATATAGAAATGTGCAGGGAATATTTAAAAATACTAAATAATGAAACTGTGAAAGTCGAAGAGGACGAGGAAGCAACTAATTCTTTATATATAGCAATATCTAATAAAATTATTATAGCAGGTGCAAAGAAGAGTTTTACAAGAATACAAACTATTGCACATGAGTGTTTACATTCTATTCAAGATAGAAAAATCTTATTGTTTAATTTTTTCTATTCTAACATATATATATTATATTTCTTGTTAATATCTGTATTAGCATTATTTCAAGTATTGCCAGCAAAAATGTTATTTTTATCTATTTTAATTATAGGTGGATTTCTATATTATTTTGTAAGAAGTTATTTAGAAAATGACGCAATGATTAAGGCTAGATTTTTAGCCAAGGAATATATGGAAAATAAAAAGATTTCTTCTAAAGAGGAGATTGAAGAGATAGTATATGCTTTTGATAAATTAAATGATATAGGAATAAAAAGTGTGAATTTTACATTGTTTTTACAGATTGCACTTGAAATTATAGTTTTTTGTATAATATGTTTGATTAGATAAAAATCTAGAATAGATGGTACAAATGTATTGCAATATTTTAGGTTTAAAGATATAATATAAACATTGGTAGAACTTATTGAAAGGATGTTTAAAAATGAATAAAACGAAAAGAAAAATTTTTGAAACATCGATGAAGTTATTTGCTGAAAAGGGATATGATGCTACTAGTATTGAGGAAATTACTGCAACAGTAGGTGTGGCAAAAGGTACATTATATTATCATTTTTCGAGCAAAGAGGAGATTTTTAATTTTTTAATTGAAGAAGGTATGAAACTATTACAAAATAGTATAGATATCAAAACGGCAAAATATGATAATTATATAGATAAAATAAAGGCGATTGTGTTAATACAAATTAAAATTGTTATGAAGTATGAAGACTTGATAACCATTTTATTAAGCCAATTTTGGGGAAATGAAGCAAGAAATCAAAAATGCAAAAAACATGTTTATGATTACATCAAAAAGATAGAAGAGATTGTTAAAGAAGGAATTGATAAAAAACAGATAAAAGCAGGAAATCCGAAAGTGATTGCTTCTGAAATATATGGATTGATTTGTTCAACACTGGTATATAAATTGAGAAATGAACAGGAAGTTGATATTACAAAATTGTATAAAGAGTTTGAAAATACAGTAATTGAAGGGCTAGCTGAAAAAGAAGGGGGAAGAAAATGAGAAAACCAATACATGAATTTATGAAATTCACAGATTTAAGAGATATGTTAGAAAAATCAGGAGAACTTTATGGTGATAAACCAGCTTATGTATTTAAGACCGAAGAAGAAGGAAAATTTAGAAAAATCACACATAAAGAAGTTAGAGATGATATAAAGGCTTTAGGAACCAAATTAGTAAATATGGGACTAAAAGATAAGAGAGTTGCAGTTATTTCAGAAAATAGATATGAATGGGGAATCGTATATTTGGCAGTTGTTACAGGAGTGGGTATAATTGTTCCATTAGATAAATCTTTACCAGAAAATGAAATAGAAAGTTTAATTGATCGTTCAGGAGTAGAAGCAATATTCTATTCTGAAAAATACGATGATATTATGGATAAAATAAAATATAAAAAAAATACAAAAGTAAAATATTTTATTTCAATGGATCTAGAAAAAGAAAAGAATGATATATATTCTGAACATGAATTAATTAAACAAGGAAAAGAATTATTAGAAGCTGGAAATAGAGAATTCTTAGATGCAAAAATTGATGCGGAAAATATGGCTATCATGCTATTTACCTCAGGAACAACTGCTATGTCAAAAGCAGTCATGTTATCACATAAAAATATATGTGCAAATTTAATGGATATTACATCTGTTTTAAGAATTTATGATACTGATAGATTTTTATCTTTTTTGCCATTGCATCACACATTTGAATGTACAACTGGATTTTTATATCCATTATCAAGAGGTTCTTCAATTGCATTTTGTGAAGGCATTAGACATATAGCAGATAACTTAAAAGAATATAAAGCAAGTGTCATGGTTTCAGTTCCGATTTTATTTGAAGGAATGTACAAAAAAGTAATGAAAACAATAGAAAAGAAAGGCAAATTAAAAACGGTACAAAAAGGGATTAAAATTAGTCAATTTTTATTAAAACTTGGAATAGATATTAGAAAAAAATTGTTTAAAGAAATTCATGATACTTTGGGCGGAAATATAAGAGTATTTGTTGCAGGAGGAGCTGCGTTAGACCCAGAAACAGAAAAAGGATTTAATGAATTAGGGTTTACATTGCGTCAAGGATATGGCTTAACAGAAAGTTCACCAGTTATTTCTGTAGAAGATGACAAATATCAAAGACTAGGTTCTATAGGAAAAGCATTTCCAAGTTTGGATGTAAAAATAGAAGACCCAAATGAAGAAGGCATTGGAGAATTACTTGTAAAAGGTCCATCAGTTATGCTTGGATATTACAATAATGAAGAAGCAACAAAAGAAACAATAACAGAAGATGGATGGCTACATACAGGAGATTTAGCAAGAATAGATAAAGATGATTTTATCTTTATTTCTGGAAGAAAGAAATTCGTGATTGTCTTAAAAAATGGAAAAAATATTTATCCAGAAGAAATTGAAACTTTAATCAATAAAATAGAAGGTGTAAAAGAATCTTTTGTTTATGGAAAACCAGAAGATGATGGGGATTATAAAATATGTGCTAAAGTTGTGTATGATAAAGAATTAGTAGAAGAGGTATTTGGAACAAATAATCCAGAAGAATTAAAAGAAAAAATTTGGCAAGAAGTTAAAAAGATTAATAAAACAATGCCAGCATATAAATATGTAAGAGAAATTAGTGTAACAGATAAAGAATTAATTAAGACAACAACACAAAAAGTAAAACGATTTGAAGAAATAAAGACAGTACTATAAGAAAAATCAAAAAAGAAATAATGTAACAAAAATGTAACAATTCTGTAACAAAAACTTAAAGAAAAAATCTTCCGTTGGGCTTGTAGTTTTTTGTAGGTTAATGTATAATTATAATTGTATAAAATCATATGCTTAAGATAAAAGGAGGTAATTTACATGTCTAGGTCTGGCATAGTAAATGTGAGAATGGTTATCACTGAGGAGAAAATATTATCAAATATAGATAAAGTACATAAACTAATCAATCCAAACAGTAAGAAACAAATTGTACAATTAGAAGATGATTCATATTTTAAAGATTTAATTGAATCTATCAAAACATATTTAATTGAATATCCAAAAAAGAAAAACTTTCCAGCAAGTGTTTATAAAGCAGCTTATGGATTAGTTGAATATGCAACAAATCAATTTGAAGAAAATACGAAAAAAATTGAAGAATTAATTAGACAAAGAGAACAAAATATTGCTTTATCAGGAAGATTAAAAGAATTAATTGATGTTGTGGACAACAAAGAAAAAGATTGGAAAGATCAAGTAAAAAATGCAGAAGATGAATTTCCAGAAGATATTATTGATACACTAAATATTGTTGGAAAATCAAAAGGAAAAAAATCTCAAAATTACTTGGATGCTATGAAATTATTAAATGCGAGAGTAACTAACCTTGAATCAAACTTACATATAGAAATCGATATGGAAAGAATTGAAGATAGGTCAAAAGCATTAAGTTATATAGGAATTGAAGTAGCAGACGCATTGAAATCTATACCAACACCAGTAGAAGAAGCAACACCAGTCGTAGAAGAAGTTCAAGCAGAACAAAATGTAGAGCAACTAAATGTAGCACAGCAACAATATGAACAATCAGTAACCTTTGAAAAGAAACCAAGTTTATGGCAAAGATTTAAAAATAGTAAACTTGTAAGAGCTATCAGATATATTACGAAAATCAGAATTGTTATACAATATCCAGCATTACCAGAAGGAAAAGGTTCAGATAATTTTTAGAAAAAACTTGATAAAGAAGGAGTTAGCTTAAAAACTAGCTCCTTCTGGTATTATAGGAAATTGTTATATTATATAAATCTTTTTTTAAAAATGTCTTGACAACTGCATAAAAATAGTTTATACTGTATCTTGCGTTAAGGAAAACTTTATACATGCTCCCTTAGCTCAGTTGGTCAGAGCAACCGGCTCATAACCGGTGGGTCCAAGGTTCGAATCCTTGAGGGAGCAC
>CALXAE010000062.1 GCA_944386205.1 uncultured Clostridia bacterium | reverse complement strand
AAACCCCATCAGGAGCAACACCTTAAAGAGAAGATTAAGCCAGCTCTGGCGCCTTCTCGACTTGCGTGGCTTGAGATGTATAGTGATATATATCCTAGATAAATGACTATTTTAAACGACAGAACCCGGCTTACAGATTTACTCTATTTATCTATTGGAAAGTCATGCTGATTTTCCAATAGATAAAAGCTGATGCACACAAATTTTAACTTCCGTAAAATTTGGCGCACGAACAATTGCGCGGGCTTTAAAATGTTATAAACAGATAAAATGTTCAAAAAAGCCCACTATTGTTCTTGTATCATTTGGCAAAGGACAAGTAAAACATTGTTCTTTTTTTGTTATAGGATGAATAAAAGAAACTCTATAACTATGCAATGCTTGCCTAGAAATCAAAGAAGAAGGCTTACCATACAATGTATCACCAAGTAAGGGATGCCCAATACTACTAAAATGCACGCGAATTTGATGTGTTCTACCTGTTTCTAAAATACAACTTACTAAAGAAAAAGGTGGAATATCATTTTGAGAATTACCTTTAAATTCTTGTAAAACATTATAAAGAGTGATAGATCTTTGACCATTTTCATCAATACATCTTTCAATAATACTTCCAGGTTTTCTACCAATTGGTAAATTAATTTTTCCAGATTTTTTATCTAAAATTCCATCAACAAAACAAAGATACTCTTTCTTAAAAATATTTTCATTCATCTGTCTACTAAAAGCTTCTTGTATATATTCACACTTAGCGAAAATAACCAATCCGAGAAGTATTAAAATCTAAACGATTAACAGGTCTTATTTTCTTTTTTAAACCAATAGAATCGAAATAAGATTTAATACCATTTGACAAAGAATCTGCATAATGCAAAATAGAAGGATGTATAGCAACACCAGCAGGTTTATTCACAATTAAAAACCATTCATCTTCATAAATGATTTCTAAATCCATTTTGGTAGGGACAACATTAGTATTATCCTCAGAATAATCAAAATTAACAGTTAAAATATCATTTTCTTCAAAGGAATTTCTTGTGTCACAAGTAGAATTGTTAAGAAAAATACAATTTTTTTCAATTAGTTTCGTTAATAAACGATTAGATATATGTAAAACATTTCTTAAAATTGAATGTATGTTTTCATATGTGCTTTTATCATGTTTTGTTATATAATATTTAATTTCCATAATTTTTTATATGTTATTTAATTCTAACATATACTCCTTTCAGAAATATTTATTTAATAAAATATATAATATATTGTTTTAAAATGCAAGTTACGAGGTGCTGAGCAGTAACAGTTACAAAAAAATAAATCAATATTGTTGAATTTATAAGGAATTTAAGGTAAAATTATATAAAAATAATAGTAGGAGTCAATATGAAGATACCAGAATTATTAGAAAATGCTATTGAACAAAAAATAAAGAATGTAAAATTAGCAGAATTAAAACAATGTGCCAACAATTTAAGCGAAAAATATATGAAACAAGAAAGAACAGGAGACACACTCTTAAATACAGAAATAGAAGCATTGGCATATGCTATTATGAGAATGCCAGCAACTTATGGAGCAGTGTATACCGCTTTAAAAAATACGTTAGAAAGAATAGATAGTAATATACAATCTGTATTAGATATAGGTGCAGGAACAGGAGCAGCCACTTGGGCAATTAGTGATTTATTAGAATCAAACAATATCCGATGTTTTGAAAGAGAACAGGTTATGCTAGAACTCGGAAAATCTTTTATGAGTCAAAATCTAGAATTAAGAGATGTTTCATGGGAATATGCTGACATTGTGAAAGATAATTTAGATGTAAAAGCAGACTTGGTTGTTACAAGTTATATGCTAAATGAAATTAGACCAGAAGAAAGAAAAAATGTAATACATAAACTGATTGAAAGTTCAAATCAAATTATATTAATCGTAGAGCCAGGAACACCAGAAGGATTTAAAAATATAAAAGAGGTACAAAAAATTGCCATAGAAAATGGACTTCATATTGTTGCACCATGTACATTTCAAGGCATATGTCCATTACCAGATGACGATTGGTGTCATTCGATTGTTAGAATGGAGAGAACAAAACTGCATAAATTATTAAAAGATGCAGAGTTATCGTACGAAGATGAAAAATTTTCATATATAGTGATATCGAAAGAAAAATGTGATAATTCAGGAATTAGAATATTAAGACATCCAATCATTGAAAAAGGGAAAATCACATTAAAAGTATGCCATAATGGAAATATAGAAAAAATGGTCGTAACCAAAAAAGATAAAGAATTATTTAAAAATGTGAAAAAGAAAAAGTGTGGAGATAATATCTAAATTTATAACAATATTCGTTTAGAAAATTTAACTAAAAAAGAAGGGGAAAACATGACAAATTTATTAATTAAATTATTTATAAAAGATAAAAATACAGAAAAACCAGGAACAAGAGCAAAATATGGAATGTTATCAAGTGTGACAGGAATTGTTGTCAATATTTTATTATCAGCAGTCAAATTAATCATTGGAATATTTGCCAATTCCATTTCCATCATTTCAGACGCATTAAACAATGTAACAGATGCTGGGTCATCAATTGTTACCATGATTGGATTTAAGGTTTCACAAAAAAAGATAGACAAAGACCATCCATGGGGACATGGTAGAATGGAATATATTACAGCATTTATTGTAGATATTTTGATTGTGTTAGTTGGTGTAGAATTATTTAAAAGCTCATTTGATAAGATTATAAACCCAACATTGCCAGAGATTAGTACAGTAACCATTGTGATTTTGGTCATTGCTGTTTTAACGAAATTATGGCTATTTCTGTTTTATAATAAAATTGCTAAAACAATCGATTCTGCGGCAATCAAAGGAAATGCCTATGATAGTATTTCAGATTCTATTTCAACCTTTGTTGTATTATTATCTGCTATTGTAGCCAAAATATTTGGAATATCTATTGATGGATATGCAAGTATTTTAGTTGCTATATTTATTCTATTTACAGGATTTAAAACATTAAAAGAAACGATTGATTTATTGTTAGGAATGAAACCAGATACAGAATTTGTAGAAAAATTAGAGGAATTTACCAAAAAATATGAAATGATATCAGGTATTCATGACATCATGGTACATGATTATGGACCAGGTAGAAAAATTGTATCATTCCATGCAGAAGTTCCAGCAAATTGTGATATTTGTAAGGCTCATGATGTGATAGACCAAATGGAACAAGATATTTACGACGAATTTAATTGCATAACAACTATTCATATGGACCCAATTGTAACAGATGATGAAGAAATTAATGAAATGAGAAAAAGAACAGAAGAAATTGTAAAAGAAATTAATCAAGAGTTTTCAATCCATGATTTCAGAATGACAGATGGTGGAGATAGGATAAATTTGATATTTGATTTGGTTGTTTCGCCAGATACAAAAATGGACCATGAGGAATTAAAAAATATGGTTCAACAAAAAATACATAGTGTGAATGATAAATATTATGCAGTACCAAAAATAGAGAATTCATATATATAAGAAAGATAGGATTTTCTAGAAAAGTAAAAATAAAAGAGATTTATGTAGAAAATTATCTATAGAAATCTCTTTTTTATATTGTAAAAAAGACAATAATACGATAGAATATAATAAACGTAATCTTGTTGTATACGAAAAAATCTATATGAGGTCACGATTTTCTATACAATAAGAAAAAAGATTGAGCAATGTTGCTCGAATGGAGGTTATTATGAGAAAAATAGGAAATACTTTATGGGGAATTGTATTAGTGGTAATTGGTGTTATTCTTACATTAAATGCCTTAGATATTACAAACATCAATATATTTTTTAACGGATGGTGGACATTATTAATTATTATTCCAAGTGCAATTGAATTAATTGCAAGGGAAAACAAATTCTGGAGTGCTGTATGGTTAATTATAGGTGTTTTATTATTGTTAGCTTGTAGAGACATTTTAGATTTTGACTTGCTTTGGAAATTAACAATTCCAGTATTATTAATCTTGGTTGGAATTAATCTTATTTTCAAAGATAAAATTGATAGAAAAATGGAAAAAAAACGTAAAGAACTAAAAGAAAAAGGACAACAAATAGAAGAATATTGTGCAACTTTTGGAGAAATAAAAGAAGATTTTAACAATCAAGAATTTAATGGGGCAAATGTAACAGCAGTCTTTGGAAGTGTGGATTTGGATTTACGAAAAGCAGTTATAAACGAAGATAAATTTGTAAAAACAAGTGCTATTTTTGGTGGAATAGAAATATTAGCACCAGAAAATGTGAATATAAAAGTAAAGTCTGTTCCTATTTTTGGAGCAACTTCAAACAAGACCGGAAGAAAATTTGATGAAAAATTACCAACCATTTATGTGGATAGTTTTTGCATGTTTGGAGGTGTAGATATTAAATGACAGGATTACAAAAGTTTATAAAATATACAGCAATTGTATTTGGAATATATCTTGCCATTACCATTGTATGGGTACTTTTAGGAATTGCAAGAGGATTTGTGAGTAGTTCTAAAAATAATGAATTTAGAGACTTAGTAGAAAGTACAGAAGAATATCAAGGAGAAGATATTTCAAGAACATATGAAAACATCAAAAATCTAGACATTACTGCTGAAGTAATAGAATTAATTATAAGAAATGGAGATACTTTTAAAGTTGAAGGAACAAATATTCCAGATAGAATGGAAATAAGCCAAGAAGGAGATAGTTTAAAAGTTAGTGATGAAAATTTGCCATCTAGCCTTTCTGATGAGAATGTCAGTATAACAATATATATTCCACAAAATGTAAAACTAGATAGTATAGATTTAGAGATTAATTATGTATCAGCAGATATCGAAAAATTAAATACAGCAAATTTGAATTTAGATATCTATGACAATTATTGTGAGATAGATGAAATTGTAGCAAATAGTATGGAATTAAAAAATGAATATGGAAATTTAGATATTCATCAAGCAGAAGTTGGAAGATTATCATTTGATTCTGAATCAGGGGTTGAAGATGTGAATATAAGAGTTACAGAAACCGCTGAAATTGATTTGGAATATTCATATACAGATATAGATTTGACTGGAACAGTAGATGATTATCAAATAAATTATAGTAATCAATCAGGAAATACGTATATTACTGGCGCAAGAACCACATCTGATAATTCGATACTAGGTACTGGAAATGCAATTATAACGTTAGAAAATATTAGTGCAGATGTGTATATTGATTTTAGACAATTAACAAATGAAAGTAATTTGTGAATTTTGTCCAATTGGGGACGTTTCTTTTTGAGACATTTTTATGTAAAGTGATTTTGCTAATAAATATAATAGAAATTTTATTTAAATATTTTTAATAATACAACACTTTACATAAAAATGTCTCAAAAAGAAACGTCCCCAATTGGACATCCCGAATTGTCTCTTTACTATTTCCGAAAAATGTGATAAAATTCTGTGGACTAATAAAAAGAAAGAAGGAAATCATTTTGAGTATTCGCGTATTAGTAATTATCAATCCAATATCTGGAAAAGGTAATATAAAAGAATATATAAAAGAAATTAGAAAAAACCTAGAAGAACAAAATATGCAAGTGAATATTCAGCTTACTAAAAAAGAATATAATGCCAAAAACATTGTAGTAGATAATATAGAAGAGACAGACTTAATATTGGTTTGTGGTGGAGATGGAACATTTAATGAAACTGTTTCAGCTATTATGGATTTAGGAATAAGAGATGTTAGCATTGCTTATATTCCTATGGGAACAACAAATGATTTAGCGAGAAGTTTGGATATGCCAATAAAAGATGTTTCTATAACCAAAAAATTGCTAGAGTCAAAAGCGAGAGTATTAGATGTAGGGAAGTTTAATAATGATAAATATTTTTGCTATGTGGCAGCTTTTGGTGTCATTACAGATGTTGCTTATAAAACGTCTCAAAAAGCTAAAAATAAATATGGTAGATTAGCTTATTATATGAAAGCAATTAAAGAATTGATTAAAATTCCAACCTATAAAGTAAGAATCCAATTTGATGAGGAAGAGTTGGAAGGGGAGTTTATCTATGGAGGAATTAGCAATTCTGAATCAATAGCTGGTTTTAAGTGGTTTAACAGAGAGGATATTGATTTAGCAGATGGAAAGTTTGAGGGGATTTTTATTAGAAAACCAAAAAAATTATCAGGATATTTTCGTTTGTTAAGTGATTTTAGACATAAAGATTATATGGTAAATCGAGATTTTGTCTATTTTAAAGCCAATAAAATTGCGATAACAACAGAAAAAAATGTTGATTGGACAATTGATGGAGAATTTGCTGGAAATATGAATTTTGTTAGTATTGAAAATTGTCAAAAAGCGATAGAACTTGCTATTTGCGAAAAAGACAGCTAAACGTAATAGATATTTCCTTTAATAATAGGAAATCTGCGTATTTATTATAAATGATAAGAAAAGAGGAAATGAAATGAATAAATATTATTTCACATCAGAAAGTGTCACAGAAGGACATCCAGACAAACTATGTGACACCATTTCAGACTGTATATTAGACGCTTATTTGAAACAAGATAAATCTGCAAGAGTAGCAGTAGAAACCTTTGCATCAGGAAATAAAATTACCATTGCAGGACAAGTAACAGCAAAAGGAAAACAAGTTGATATTGAAGAACTAGTAAGAGAAACCATAAAAGAAATCGGATATGATAATGAAAATATTGATATAGATTATAGAACTTGTAAAATTGATATAAATATTACGAAACAAAGCCCAGATATTGCATTAGGAGTTGACGTTGGAGGAGCAGGAGACCAAGGCATTATGTTTGGATTTGCATGTGATGAAACACCAGAATATATGCCATACGCGATTTCTATGGCACATAAATTGTCTAAAAGATTAACAGAAGTAAGAAAAAATAAAGAAATAGACTATCTAAGACCAGATGGAAAAACACAAGTGACTGTAGAATATGAAAATGACAAACCCCAAAGAATAGAAACGATACTTGTTTCTACACAACATAATGAAGGAATTGGTCAAGATAGACTAAAAAAAGATGTATTAGAAAAAGTTATTAAACCAGTTATTCCAAAAGATATGATAGATGAAAATACAAAAATCTATATGAATCCAACTGGAAAATTTGTCATTGGAGGACCTTTGGGAGACACTGGACTAACTGGTAGAAAAATTATTGTTGACACCTATGGCGGATATGCAAGACATGGTGGAGGTGCATTTTCAGGAAAAGACGCTAGTAAAGTGGATAGGTCAGCAACATATATGTTAAGACATATTGCCAAAAATATTGTTGCAAATGGATATGCCAGAAAATGTGAAATACAAATTTCATATGCAATTGGGATGAAAGAACCATTATCAATACAAGTAAATACATTTGGAACAGGTGCAATATCAGAAGATGAATTAATTGCAAAAATTAAAAAAACATTTGATTTAACACCAGATGGAATTATCAAGTATTTAGAATTAGATAAACCGATCTATTCGCAAACAACAAATTATGGACATTTTGGAAAAGAGAATTTAACGTGGGAAAAGATAATAAAATTTTAGTGAAGAAGGAAAAGGTTGAAAAGAATAATTCTTTTCCAACCAATTTGTGCCTTAGGAAAGGAATAAAACTAATATGAATAAAAGAAAATTAGTAGAAATTAGAAGAAAAAGAAAAAGATTAAGAAATAGTTTTAAATATGCTTTTGCAGGCATTATAGAAGCATGGAAAACAGAACAAAATTTAAAAATACATTTTATTATTATGATATTAGTAATTATTGCAGGATTTGTTTTTAAAATAACAATAATGGAATGGCTTGTATGCTTATTATTATTTGCATTGGTTATATCGCTAGAATTAATCAATACAGCAATTGAAACAACAGTAGATATTGCTATGCCAGAAATTAATGAAAAAGCAAAATATGCAAAAGACATTGCAGCAGGAGCAGTATTATTTTCAGCAATCATTTCTGTAATTGTTGGATTAATTATATTTTTGCCAAAAATATTTGGATAAATTTAATTTAATAAAGTTTGATAGTCGGTGGTTATTTTTTACCATCGATTTTTTATTGTATAGGAAACAATATGAAACTTTTTTTTCACAATTCAAAGTGAAAATAAAAATTAATATTTTATTTTTAAAAGAATTTTCATTTCCTATAATGCAAAAATTTTCCTAGAGTTATCTACTCTAAGAAAATTTTTGCATATTTATAATAGCAATAAAACATAATAAAGTCAATAAAGAATCAGAAAAGTTTTATAGAAAAATGCATATAAAATATAATAAAAAGTTGAAAAGAAAATATCTTAAAAAAGCCTTTATATCAATACTTTTGTAAGTTGAAAAATTCTTAGAGTAGATAACTACTAGTAAATAATTGATCAGATTAAAAGAGAATATTACAAACAAAAGAGGGAGGAATAAAGGTTGGAAAAGATAAAAAGCAAAAAGCAAATACATAAGAAAAAACTAAATAAAATAACGAAAATAAAATCTACAAAAATAAAAACAGAAAAAGGAATTACATTATTAGCATTAGTAATAACAATAGTACTAAACGCTTTCGCGTGGTCATAATGAAAAAGTGCAAGCATTAAAAATACAAAATGAGAAAAAAAGTAACT
>CALXAE010000061.1 GCA_944386205.1 uncultured Clostridia bacterium | reverse complement strand
TAGAGTAACTGACTCTAAGAAATTCTTTTACTATATTTAGTTATTTATTCCAACTTTTTATTCTTTCAATTGCTTTTATCGTATTTTCTTTTGTTCCAAAAGCAGTTAATCTAAAATAGCCTTCACCATGAGGTCCAAAACCACTTCCTGGTGTTCCTACAATATTTACCTCTTCTAATAATTTGTCAAAGAATTCCCATGATGTCATACCTTCTGGTACTTTTAGCCATACATAAGGAGAATTTACTGCTCCATAAACAGTAAAGCCTGCTTCCTCTAATCCATTTTTGATAATTTTTGCATTTTCTTTATAATATCGAATATTTTCTTCTATTTGTTTTTTTCCTTCTTTTGTATAGGTAGCTTCTGCTGCCCTTTGTACAATATATGATACACCATTAAATTTTGTACAAGTTCTTCTATTCCAAAGTTTATTAAATGATATCTCTTCTCCATTTTTTGTATAACCTTTTACAGTTTTAGGAATAACCACATACGCACATCTTACCCCTGTAAATCCTGCTGTTTTTGAATAACTTTTAAATTCAATTGCAACATCTTTTGCACCTTCTACTTCATATATACTGTGTGGTATGTCATCTTCTTCTATAAATGCTTCATATGCTGCATCATATAAAATGACACTATTGTTTTCTTTTGCATAATCTACCCAAACTTTTAAGTCTTCTTTTGTTAATACGGTTCCTGTTGGATTGTTTGGAAAACATAAATATATCATATCTACTTTTTCTTTTGGTAATTCTGGTTTAAAATCATTTTCAGCAGTCACTGGTAAATATACAATGTTTTCATATGTTCCTGTTTTTTCATTATATTTACCACTTCTACCAGACATCACATTTGTATCCAAATATACTGGATATACTGGATCTGTAATGGCTACTTTATTATCTTCAGCAAATATGTCTACAATATTGCCACAGTCACATTTTGCTCCATCTGATACAAATACTTCATCTAGATCTATATCAACACCTCTTGCTTTATAGTCATTTTCTACAATGGCTTTTCTTAAAAATTCATATCCTTGTTCTGGTCCATATCCTTTAAATCCTTCCGCTGTTCCTATTTCATCAACTGCTTTATGCATTGCTTCTAAACATGCTGGAACAATTGGTTTTGTAACATCTCCTATTCCTAATTTTATAATTTCTTTATCTGGATTGTTTTTACTATATTCTGCTACCTTTTTTGCTATTGTAGAAAATAAATAACTTTCTTGTAAATTTAAAAAATTTTCATTTATATAACTCATAAAATCCCTCCATTTTAATTTGATGACATCAATTCTCCTTCAAAAACTGTCACTGCTGGTCCTGTCATATATACATGATTATCTTCTTTATTCCATTCAATTTTTAATGTTCCACCTAATAACTCTACCTCTACTGTATTGTCTGTTAATCCATTTAATATACAGGCTACCACAGATGCACAAGCCCCTGTGCCACAAGCTAATGTTTCTCCTGCTCCTCTTTCCCAAACTCTCATTTTCATATGATTTTCATCTACAATTTCGATAAATTCTACATTCGTTTTGTTTGGAAATGCTTTATCTACTTCTAAAATTTTTCCATAAGTTTCTACATCAAATTCTTTTGTATTCTTTACAATAGTAATCGCATGTGGATTTCCCATTGAAACACAAGTAAAAGTAAATTCTTTGTCTTTTGCTTTTAGTTTTAAATTTTTAACTGGTTCCTCTTCTGAAATGACAGGTATTTCTGTTGGCTTTAAAATAGGTTCTCCCATGTCTACTTTTACTGTTTCTACTTTTCCTTCTTTTACGTTAAGTTTCAACATTTTAATGCCCGCCAATGTTTCTATGGCAACTTCTGTTTTATTGGTAAGTCCTTTGTCATACACAAACTTTCCTACACAGCGAATTCCATTTCCACACATTTCAGCCTCACTACCATCTGAATTAAACATCCTCATTTTAAAATCAGCTATCTCACTTTTGCATATTAGAATTAATCCATCTGAACCAATTCCAAAGTGTCGATTGCTAACAAATTGAGCTAGAGATGATTCGTTTTCTATATTTTGATGGATAGCATCCATATAGACATAATCATTCCCTAGCCCATGCATTTTTGTAAATTTTATCATATTCTTTCACCCCATTTAGGTATTAATAGCAAATGAAATATAGTTATATCTCATTGGTTCAAATTTTATCATATCTAGCAATTTTTGTAAAGTTTATTTAATATATTCTCTATCTTCTGAATATGGAATATCTGCTTTTGTAAATCCCCATGGATTATCTGATACCAAAATTCTCCATAAAGAAGCATATGGTTCTTGCGTAAATTCCCCATTCAAATTTTCCAAATCTATTTTAGGCAATACTGTTAAAGGATTAATTGTATAATCTAATCCTGTTTCTTCTGTATTTGTTTTACGAATTTCTAGATGTAAATGTGGTACTCTAGATCCTCCGCTACTTCCTGTTTTTCCGATTATCATTCCTTGTGTTACTATGTCTCCTGGTTTTACTAGAATTTCACGTAAATGACCATATACTACTCTTCTACCATCATCATTTAAAATTTCTACTTTATTTCCATATCCATCATTAAAAGCATCATAGCCTTCTGTTGTTGTTCCATCAAATTCTGCTAGTAATACTTTTCCATTTGTAATTGCTTTGACTTCTGTTCCAATATCTGCTGTAATGTCAAATCCTGAATGTGCTCTTTCTTTAAATAGTACATAATGATTTTTTCTGATTCCATATTTGTCATGTTCTGCTACTTTATATTTTGGTTGTATTGGCCAGATATAACTATCCATTTTAATCATTTTCCTTTCTCATATTTCAATATCTTGTTCACTTTCTAGTTGTTTAATTTGTTGTTTCAATTTTATAATTTTACTTGCTTTACTTTGCATGTCTCTCACACTTCCTTTATATTTACAAGGATAATGTCTAGCTCTATTTAATCTTTTAAATTCTTCTTTTTCATAATTCAACTGTTCTTCTAAAATATATTTTTTCCTTTTGGTTGATAGTTTTTTATTATTTGGATTATATCCATATAAAACAATTAGTTTATCTTCCATATCCATTAAATATTCTCTAATATTTTCTCTACTTATTTTATTTATATGGACTTCTCTATCTCTTCCTTGTCTTCTTTTTACAAACAAACTATCTTTTAATCCAAAAAATTCTGAAACATATTTAGAAGAAAGATTGTCTCTATGTAGAGTTGAACATAAAAAGATTTCATTGTTTTGTGGATTTGCAAAAAATTTATTTATATGTTTTTTAATTCCTTCAAATACCAGAACTCTTGCAGTTCCACTTTGCCTTTTATCAGGATCAGTAATATATGTATCTATTTCAATACTATTTTCAGTATTTGCCAAATAATATTCTTTTTCCTCAAATGTTGGCTCTTCATAAATTTTTAATCCACCTTTTGTCAACATTTCTTGATGTTCTCTTTGTAATTGCAATATTTTTTCATATTCTAACACATTTTCATTTTTTAAATCTTCAATATGAACTTCTCTACCATAAATTTTCCCAATCTCTTCTGCTGTCATCCAATAAAATTGTTCATATTGCTTCATTATATCGGTATTTCCTGTTCTTTCTTCTTCTGCATTTAAGTATTCATCCATATATGTATTTATTTTTTCTCTTAAATGACTTTTTTCATCAAATTGATTTTCACTGTTTAATTCACTTTGAATAAATTCTGATATATTATGAAATTGTGGAAATTCTTGTAATATTCTTTCACGTGCATATGCATATGCTTTTATTTTTAAATCATAACTTCTTAATGCAATTTCTTTGTAATCATTTTCTGTATATTGATTTTTTACATATTCTTGGTAATGTTCTCCCACTTTAAAATATTTTGTTATATCATTATATGTAAAAGGTTTTTGTCCTTGTGTAATATATGCAGTAGATACAATCTCGTCATTTTCATCAACACTAACCATGACCGTATTGTTTTCTGAATGAACATAATCACTAATATCTTCTTTACCTGTAATAAACAATTGACCAACTTTTCCATGCTTTTCCATATCTGCTAAAACTTTTTTCTCTAATTCTACTATTTGATCAATGTATCTAGCTTCATTTTCTTTTGTAAGTTCCATTATTTTTAAACTCATACTTACTCTACTCCTTAAAATTCTTATCTATTATATCTTGTATTACTAAATTTTTCAAGTTTTTATTAAGTGTAGTGTAACAATATAATCTTTTCTTCATAAAATCTTAACTTTTTCATTATTGTAAAAACACATATATTGATATATAATGGAAAAAAAGATTATATAGAGGTGTCTATGAAACTTTTTAGAAAATTATTATTGATTATTTTTATACTTATCTTAATCGTCGTTATTGTTGCAGGAATTATTGGTTTTGTTGCCTATTCAAAAGCTTTAGATGAAAAGCCTTTACTAACTAGAACCGCAGAGGTAACAGATGATGAACATTATGTTCCATTTAGTCAATTACCTGAAGATTACATTAATGCAGTAATTTCTGTAGAAGATAGAAGATATTATGACCATGGACCTGTTGATTTTATCGGAATTGCCAGAGCTCTTTGGACAAATCTTAGATATGGTGAATTACGAGAAGGTGGCAGTACTATTACACAACAGGTTGCCAAAAATTTAGTTTTTACACAAGAGGAAACAGCAACAAGAAAATTAGGCGAATTATTTGCCGCCTATGATTTAGAGCAAAAATTCACCAAAGATGAAATCTTTGCTTTATATGTTAATAGCTCCTATTTTGGTGATGGCTATTATGGCATCTATGATGCAAGTATGGGATATTACAATAAAGAACCAAAAGATTTGAACTTAGATGAAGCTTCTATGCTTGCAGGTGTTCCAAATGCCCCTTCTGTCTATGCTCCAACGGTTAACCCTGATTTAGCAAATGAAAGACAAGCCCATGTATTAAATACGATGGTGGAAAATGGATATATTACGCAAGAACAGGCTAATGAAATTATTAATAGCAAGTAATTTTAAATATATATAAGGAAAGACTATCACTTAAACAAAGCATAGTCTTCCTTTTTATATATTCAATTTTTTATAATCTGCTATTTAATCTTTCCTCCTCCCAAGACAATTCCATCTTCATCATAAAACACTACAGACTGTCCTTGGGTGATTGCTCTTTGTGGTTCTTGAAATACCACTTTTATAGTTTCATTTTCTTTTATCACTTTTGCTTTTGCTTCTTTTGCTCTATATCGAATTTTTGCAAAGCAGTCTAATCCTTGTTCTAATTTATTTTCAACATCAACAATCCAATTTAAGTTCATTGCTTCTAATTGATTACTATACAATTCTTTTTCTGTGCCGACAACAACTTGATTATTTTTGATGTCTAATTTTACAACATATAATGGTTCTTTATATGAAATTCCTAAACCTTTTCTTTGCCCTATTGTATAATTGATTAATCCATTATTGGTTCCTAAAACTTCTCCTGTTGTTAGAACAATATTTCCTTTTTTTGGCTCTTTTTGCATATGTTCTTTTAAAAATCTCTGATAATCATCATCTTTAATAAAACAAATTTCTTGACTATCTTTCTTTTGAGCAATTTCTAACCCATATTCTTCGGCTAAAGCTCTTGTATCTTCTTTGCTTACATTATCTTGTAATGGAAACAAAATATATTCTACTTTTTCTCTTGGAATTGTATATAAAAAGTATGTCTGGTCTTTCTTTTCTTCGTTTGATTTTCTTAATACATATTGTTTGTATTTTTCTGAATATTCTTTTTTGGCATAATGCCCTGTTGCTATATATTTACACCCTAATTCTTTTGCTTTGTCATAAAACACGCCAAATTTTAAATATTGATTACATTCCACACAAGGATTTGGTGTTCTTGCATTTTCATATTCAGAAATAAATGTATCTATAACATTACACCTAAATTCTTTTCTGCAATCAAAAACATGGTACTCAATTCCTAGCTTTTCACATACTTTTTTTGCATCTCTTATTGCTTCTTCATTTGGCTCTTCCAATAAATTCATAGTACAACCAATAACTTCATATCCTGCTTTTTTTAAAAGAATGGCAGATACAGAGCTATCTACACCACCACTCATTCCTAATAGTACTTTTTCTTTCATTAACACTCTTTCTCTTTCTTTTATTATTATTGTTAAAATTATTTTATAATCTAATTTTCATGTTTGTTAGTAATCCATAAAATTTTTGTATAATTTTTAACCTTGAATAATTCTAGGCTATCTCATATTTTTCTTTCACTTCTTCTAAAGCTTTTGATAATTGGTCTGGACAAGATGTCCCTTTTGTGCCACAAGGAATTCCTTTTAATCTTCTAATAGCTTCATTAATATTCATGCCTTCTATCAATTTAGATACACCTACTGTATTTCCAGCACAACCTCCAACAATGGTCAATTTCTTTATTATATTCCCATCTAATTCAATTATCATCTCTCTTGAACAAACTCCATTTGGTCTATATCTATATTCCATATTCTTCCTCCATTCTTTATTTTAAACATACACATTTTTTATTTCATACTCTTATATTATACCAGTATATATACAAAAAATCCAGCTCAGCGAGCCAGATTTTTTGTTCTCCTTTCAAATAGAGCTTAAAAGAGTCTTTTTACTACTTCTTCAATTTCTTTTGGTATCCATTCCTCAATATATATTTCATTTAAATAGAAATACTGCTTTGTTTCTTCTGACATATATCCATCTTTTATTTGTACTCTGCTAATATATATTGATCTAACTTTTTTGGTTGGTGATATTACAACAATTTCCTTTGTCATAACCATTCCACTAAAGACTTCCTGATATTTTCCGTTCTCCATTAACTGCATCACAATTGTTGTATCATTATATCTTTTTACGTTGACTTTTTCTTCTTTTAGCTGTAATACTACACCACTAACAGATATTTTATCATAATTCTGTTCTCTCTTTTTTTCTAGTTGCTTTGATACCTCCATTTTTTCCATATTTTTGTTAGGTAGCTTTTGCTCCGGTTCTATTTTTGATGTTTCCTGTACATTTTCCTGCTTCTTTTGGGCAGTATTATTTTGTCTTGTTAATACAAATGGTTCTGGATTATACAATATATATTCTAATCCATAGCATTTTGCCTTGTCTGCCAAAATTGCATCTACAGTCAAGATAGTCGGTCTATCTTTTGCATGCATTGTCCATAAATACTGAATAATTATATTATCATGATAATTATCCTTTTTGATACCATCAAACGGAACCAGTTTATATTTCTCTTCCAGCAGAAACTTCTTTGAATAAAACCGTATGTTTTCTACAAAATATGCTCTTTGTTCTTCCTCTACTTGTTTCTTATTCTTTTGGGTATCCATTTCTCTCAGAGTTGCCAATAATACTGTTACCTCTTCTGCCTTTTCTAGCAATTCCATTGTTTTCATAAAGCCCAGTGCACAAGTGTCTAATATAATTTTTTTAGGATCAGCATTTTCCGAAAAAATAAATTCAAATTCTTCTTTTTCAAGATTTTCATCATTTTTTCTTAACATTCTCATGTATTTTCTTGCGGTTTTTTCTGTATATCCTAACCGCATAAAATACTCAAGAGATGGATTGAATGGAAATCCTTTAATTTCTAGCCGTATCTCTGGTGATGTTTTACCTCCTTTAATTAAGTTTCCAAGTTCTGAATATTTTTTCATATCCCAAAACCTCCTTTACAAAAATCATTCGATTTATAAACTTCATCAACTAGTATCTTTGCATATTATATCACATTATGTTAATAGAAACAATAAAAGATGGAAAAATTCCCATCTTTTGCTATATTTATATGTCTAATTTGATGTGTACATCTTTTAATTGTTGTTCTGTAACAACAGATGGTGCTCTCATCAATAAATCTCTTGCTCTTTTATTCTTTGGAAATGCGATAACTTCTCTTATATTTTGTGAATCTGCAATTAGCATAATCATTCTATCAATTCCAGGTGCAGCACCTGCATGTGGTGGTGTTCCATATTGGAAAGCATTGTATAAAGCACCAAATCGATTTTTTACATCTTCTTCACTATATCCTGCAATTTCAAATGCTTTTACCATAATTTCTGGATCATGATTTCTAACCGCTCCTGATGCCATTTCATATCCATTACATACCAAATCATATTGATATGCTAATATATCTAATGGATTTTGATTTTCTAATGCATCCAATCCACCTTGAGGCATTGAAAATGGATTATGGCTAAAGTCAATTGTTCCTTCATCAGATAGTTCATACATTGGGAAGTCAACAATAAAGCAGAATTTGTATACACCTTTTTCAATTAAGTCTAATCTTTTACCTAATTCAATTCTCACAAGTCCTGCAATTTTTTGTGCTTTTTCAAATTCATCTGCAATAAAGAAAATACTTGCATTCTTCTCTAATCCAAAGTCTTTTTCAAGTTTTTCTTTGATATCATCTGTTATGAATTTTGCTATTCCACCTTGTACATTTCCTTCATTGTCTAGTTTTGTCCAAGCTAATCCTTTTGCTCCAACTTCATCTGTTGTTGCAAATTCACCCATTTTATCAAAGAATTTCCTTCCTTGCTCTGCTCCATTTGGCACAATAATTGCTTTTATTGTTTTATCTTTAAATGCATTAAATTCAGAATTTTCAAATAGTTTTGTTACATCTTGAATAATCAATGGATTTCTTAAATCTGGTTTATCAATTCC
>CALXAE010000060.1 GCA_944386205.1 uncultured Clostridia bacterium | reverse complement strand
CTTGCTCTTGTTAATATTCCATTCTCTCCTGTCAATGTCGCTATTGTTACACCTGCTAGTATTAGCAACACAATTATGGTGATGACAAGGGCTATTAAGGTAATACCATTATTCTTTTTAATCGTTTTCCTTTCTTGCTCTTTACATTTTAATTTTTGCTTTTTCATTTTTTAAAATCTCCTTTCTTTTGTTTTCTTTTGATTTTATGTAAGATTTCATTTGTGTACTTTTTTTCATTACATATATAAAATTATTTTTTCTTAAACATGTTTCAAGTTTAATGTGTTAAATAATTTTAAAATATTTAATCATGTTTTTTTATTCTTAGAGCTTTGAATCTTTTCTTAATTCTTTAACTCATTTTTCCCTATTCTCGTAAATAGTATTCACATTTCTTTCACTTTTTATTAGAATAATGATATTTATTTTTCAATGTTCTTACTATTTACTCTAAATAGCTTTTTTAGTATTATAGATTTTTATATTTTCTATAATCAATTTCATACTTTTATTTTATCTATTTTTAAGAATTAAGTCAATATCTTGTCGTATTTTATTTCTTGTTTTTTGCCTAGATTTCAATACTCTAAGAAAATTTTTTACGTCTCAATTTTAACAATAAAATATACTAATGTCAATGAAAATGTCTAAAAAATTTTTTTCAAAATAATAAAAAATAAATTTTTAAATCAAAAAAAATAATCCTTTTCCATTATTGGACTAGGATTAATTTTTTTATATATTAAACTAATTGTAATATAGCAACTTCTGCTCCATCACCTTTTCTAGGACCTACTCTTAAAATTCTAGTATATCCTCCTACATTTTTATCTGCATATTTTGGAGCGATTTCGTTAAATAATTTTGCTGGTAAATCTACATTTTTACCTTCGCTATCTGTTACTTTGTTTATTTTTCTCATTATTTTTCTTCTAGCATTTAATCTTGATGGCATATCTTTTTGTCTTTTTTCAGTTGTTTCTTCTTTAACAACTTTTAAATATTCTTTACCATTTTTGCTTTTTACTAGTTCTGTTACTTTATTACCTTTAGAATCTAATTTTGCTTTTACAACTTTAACATCTACTTCTTCAAAGTTATCTTTTTCTTTGATTGCTAGTGCTATGATACTGTCAGCAATTGCTTTTACTTCTTTTGCTCTTGCTAATGTTGTTTCTACTTTTCCATGCATGATTAAGTCTGTTGTTAATGTTTTTAACATTGCCATTCTGATGTCTGTTGTTCTTCCTAATTTTCTATTTGTAGCCAATTTTTTTCACCTTCCTCTAACTAATGTCAGGGGACACATCTTTTTCCAGGGTATTCCTATCGGGACAAGATATGTCCCCTACCCGTATAAATATGTGTTGACCCTACTTAAATTTTTCTTCTTTTTCAATTTATCTCTATTCGTCTTCTTTCGCAAAATCTAATCCTAATGAATGTAGTTTTGCTGTTACTTCATCAAAAGATTTTTTTCCTAAATTTCTTACTTTCATCATATCTGTTTCTGATTTATTAATTAAATCTTCTACTGTTGCAATACCTGCTCTTTTCAAGCAATTGAATGATCTTACTGATAATTCTAATTCTTCGATTGACATTTCTAATACTTTTTCTTTCTTAGACTCTTCTTTTTCAATCATAACTTGTGTATTTTTAGCTGCTTCTGATAAATCTATGAACAATTCTAAATGTCCTGTCATTACTTTTGCTGCTAAACTTAATGCTTCATGAGCTTTTAAACTACCATCTGTCCATACTTCTATAACTAATTTGTCATAATCTACCGTTTGTCCTACTCTTGTATTTTCTACTTGGTAATTTACTTTTTTTACTGGTGTATAGATAGAATCTATTGGAAGTACAGATATATCTTGGTTTGGTTTTTTATTCTTTTCAGATGAATTATATCCTCTTCCTCTATCAGCAGTCATTTCTATTTTTAAATGTCCCCCTTCTGAAACAGTAGCAATATGTAAATCTGGATTTAATATTTCAACTGTTCCATCAGTGATAATATCTCCTGCTAATACTTCACCTTCACCTTTATGGTCTATTCTTAATATTTTTTCTTCATTCTCTGAAAATTTTAGCCTAACACTTTTTAAGTTTACTATAATTTCTGGTACATCTTCTACAACATTTGGTACAGTTGAGAATTCATGTAAAACTCCGTCAATTTTAGCACTTGTTATTGCACATCCTGGTAGTGATGAAAGTAGTATTCTTCTTAAAGAATTCCCGATTGTTACTCCATACCCTCTCTCTAATGGTTCACATACAAATTTTGCATAATTATTTGTATCATCTACCTCTAGACATTCAATATTTGGCTTTTCAAATTCTATCATTTTTACCTCCCTAATATTTGAGAATATATCTCAAACTTTTTACAAACTTCATAGGTTTCTTTAGTAAAATCATTATAGTTTTTATTAAACCTTTATAATTAATTTTTACCATTATTTTGAGTAAAGCTCTACTATTAAATGTTCTTCGATTGGAATATCAATATCTTCTCTAACAGCTAATCTTAATACTTTACCACTCATTTTTTCATTGTCTTTTTCTAACCAAGCTGGAACAGGTCTTTTAGCTGATTCCTCAATGTTTACTTTTATTGTTGAATTATCATTTCTATTTTCTCTTACTGTAATCACATCTCCTGGTTTTACTAAGTAAGATGGAATATTTACTTTTTTTCCATTAACTTCAAATTGTGCATGATTAACGAATTGTCTTGCTTGTGCTCTTGATGTTCCAAATCCTAATCTGTATACAACATTATCTAATCTACTTTCTAAGATTTGTAATAGGTTTTCACCTGTTACACCTTTTTTGTTTGAAGCCATTTCAAAATATTTTCTGAATTGTTTTTCTCCAACTCCATAATATGCTTTTGTTTTTTGTTTTTCTCTTAATTGTGTTCCGTATTCAGAAAGTTTTGCTCTTTTTTGTCCATGTTGTCCTGGTGCATAATTTCTTCTTGATATACTACATTTATCTGAATAACATCTATCACCTTTTAAGAACAATTTTTGTCCTTCTCTACGGCATACACGACATTGTGCGTCTTTATATCTTGCCATTTTCTTTCTCCTTTCTTAACTAATGTCAGGGGACACACCTTACTTCTTGGTCACTCCCACTTGGGTTAAGGAATGTCCCCTCCCCTTATGAATGAGTGTTTACCTTTACTAAGTTTCATCCTCTTTTCTACTTTTCTATTCAAATTATACTCTTCTTCTTTTTGGTGGTCTACATCCATTATGTGGTATTGGTGTTACATCTTTGATTGCACTTATTTCTAGTCCTGCTGTTTGAAGTGCTCTGATTGCAGCTTCTCTACCAGCACCTGGTCCTTTAACAAATACTTCAACAGATTTTAAACCATGTTCCATAGCTGATTTTGCTGCTGTTTCAGCAACTTGTCCAGCTGCATATGGTGTACTTTTTCTTGAACCTTTAAATCCTAATCCACCAGCACTTCCCCATGAAATTGCATTACCTTGTGTGTCTGTAATTGTTACAATTGTATTATTAAAACTAGAATGGATATGTGCTTGACCTTTTTCTATATTTTTTCTATTTCTTCTAGCCACTGGTTTTCTAGTTGTTTTATTATTAGCCATTGTTTTTAATTCCCTCCTTTATTTAAGTGAACATCTCTTTTTTATTTTTTGCTCTTACTAACCAATTTTCTAGGACCTTTTCTTGTTCTAGCATTAGTTTTTGTTCTTTGTCCTCTTACTGGAAGACCTCTTCTATGTCTTAATCCTCTGTAGCATCCAATTTCAGTTAATCTTTTGATGTTTAATGCTACTTCTCTTCTTAGATCACCTTCAACTTTATATGATTCGTCAATAACTTTTCTAATGTTATTAACTTCGTCATCAGTTAAATCTTTCACTCTTGTATCTGGATTAATTCCAGCTTTTTCTAAGATTTTTCTAGAACTTGATACACCAATTCCATAGATATATGTAAGTCCTATTTCTACTCTTTTTTCTTTAGGTAAATCTACTCCTGCTATACGAGCCATATGTTTTTGCACCTCCAAAATATTTTTGTTTTTCTTTATTTTATCTTTTTGTTTTATCTTAATTCCATTTAAAGGTGAAATGCACTGGTGTTTACCCCAGTCTTTAAACTTTCTTAAGACATATATATAAACACAAATTTGATATGTAAATCATTTTTGATTTCACAGCCGCTATCTAATTTGTGTTATTAGCATTTTTAAGACTATCCTTGTCTTTGTTTGTGTTTAGGGTTTTCACAAATAACTCTAATTTTCCCTTTTCTTTTTATAACTTTACATTTATCGCATATTTTCTTTACTGATGGTCTTACTTTCATTTCTTTGCACCTCCTAAAAACTTTATATGTATTTGGGTTAATTTTTTATCTATTTCTATTTTGCTCTCCAAGTGATTCTACCCCTATTTAAATCATATGGTGAAAGTTCAACTTTTACTTTGTCACCTGGTAAAATTTTAATATAATTCATTCTTAATTTACCTGATATATGGGCTAAAATCTGATGTCCATTTTCTAATTCTACTTTAAATGTAGTATTTGGTAGTGCTTCAACAACTACTCCTTCAACTTCTATAACATCTTCTTTTGACAAAATCTTTTCCCCCCTTAAAGAGCATTTTATTATATTTTTATCTATCGTGCATAATAACTATTGTATTATACATCATAATTAAAGCAATGTCAAGATTTCTGGCTCTTTTTCTGTAATTAAAATTGTATTTTCATAATGAGCTGCTAAACTTCCATCTTCTGTGATAATTGTCCACCCATCATCTAATTCCAGAATATTTGGCTTTCCCTGTATTACCATAGGTTCTATGGCTAATGTCATACCTGGCTCTAAGCGAATTCCTCTTCCTGCTTTTCCGTAATTTGGTATTCCTGGATCTTCATGCATTTCTCTTCCTATTCCATGACCTTGAAATTCTCTAACCACTGAATATCCTTGTGAATGTACATATTCTCCAATGGCATGACAAACATCTCCAATTCGATTTCCTGGTTTTGCATATTTAATTCCTTCAAAAAAAGCTTGTTTTGTAACTTCTACTAATCTTTTTGCTTCTTTTGATACATTTCCAATCATAAAGGTTCGCGCTGCATCTCCATTAAACCCATTTTTTAGTGCTACTGTATCAACACTTACGATATCTCCTTCTTTGATAACTCTTGTTTTAGAAGGAATACCATGGATAACTTCATCATTTATTGATACACAAAGAGATGCTGGGAATTTTGGTATTCCTCTAATTCCTATATCATACCCTTTTTCCGCTGGAATAGCTCCCAAACTTCTTATCTTTTTTTCTGCTATTTGATCTAATTCATAAGTTGTCATTCCTGGTTTTATTTTTTCTTCTAATTCTTTATAGGTTAATGCAACAACTTTACAAGCTTCTTTCATCAATTCAATTTCTTTTTTTGACTTTATTGTTACCATTTTGCTTCCTTCTTTCTACATTCAAAAATACAAAAGTTGATAATAATTTTATCTGTTTTACTACCAACTTTTGATTTGTTTTATTTATTTAAAAAATTGATAATGTCATCTGCAACATCTTTTCCCATTCTATTAATTGAAAGACTTACTGTTTCTGTTCTTAGTACACCTTTTGCATCATAATATTGTACTAATGGACTTGTTTTTTCTTCATAAATTTCTAATCTTCTTTTTATTGCTTCTGGATCAGAATCATCAGCTCTTTGTTTTAAAGGTGATCCACACTTATCACAAATTCCTTCTTGTTTTGGTGGATTTAATTTTGTATTATATGTTGTTTTGCATTCTTGATTTGTGCATACTCTTCTTGTTAACATTCTGTCAATCAATTCTTCTTTTGGTGTTACTAAATTAACAACTAGATCTACTTTTTTTCCATTCTTACTTAAAATCTCATCTAATTTTTCTGCTTGTTCAATTGTTCTTGGAAAACCATCTAAAATTGCTCCATTTTTTGCATCTTCCCATGTTAATCTATCTTCTACCATTGGAACAGTTACTTCATCTGGTACTAAATCTCCTTTAGATATGTATTTATCAGCTTCAATACCTAATGGTGTTTTTTCACTGATATTTTTTCTAAAAATATCTCCTGTTGAAATTTGTGGTAATCCTGTTGCAGTACTTATCATCCCTGCAACTGTTCCTTTTCCAGTACCTTGTGCTCCTAACATTATTATTATCATAACCAACGCTCTCCTTTATTTAATTTTTATTCTAAATTATTTTACTACAAAAAAGCGAAACTTTCAAGGATTTTTTAGCAGTATTTCATACTTTTTTATTTTTGTATACCACTATTATAGAAAACATACTTCGTTCATAGTAGTAACCCATTAACAATAGATACAAAATTAAAGAACAAATCTAGCTTCGCTAGACCTTTTCTCTATTTTTTAACATTGATTACATTAATTTAAGGTCTAGCAAGAAGCGTATAAGATTTGTTGCGCGAAAAATTGTGAAACAATTTTTCTGTGCAATTTTTTTTTGCATTATAGGAAATGCAATTTCCTATAATGCAAAAAAATAATCGTTCAAGCTGATGTTTGGACGATTATTTTTTAGTAAATTTTATTTTTCTAAGAATCCTTTATAATGTCTCATTGCTAATAAAGATTCTAGTTGTTGAACAGTCTCTAGAGCAACACCTACAACAATTAAGATTGATGTACCTCCAAATGCAATATTTAAGTTTGTAAATCTTAGTAACATAGGAATAATTGCTATGATTGCTAAGAATAAACCTCCGAAAAATGTTAATTTAGAGATAACAGATGATAAATATTCTGTTGTTGGTTTTCCTGCTCTTATTCCAGGTATAAATCCACCATTTTTCTTTATATTATTTGATACTTCTGCTGGGTTAAATGTAGCATAAGTATAGAAATATGTGAATCCTAGAATTAATAATAAATATACAATTGCATTTGCTATAGAATATCCAATTCCTACACTTGATGTTGATGTAGCAATTGAGAAATTATATAGTCCTGCTAAAAATCCTGTTTGACTTGCTATATCTGGTACAAATATTTGGATAATCATTGCTGGAAATGTCATAAACGATGATGCAAAAATTACAGGCATAACTCCTGCCATAGCCAATTTTAATGGAATATGTGTATTTTGTGCTCCTACCATTTTTCTTCCAACAACTTTTTTAGAATATTGCACTGGGATTCTTCTTTCAGCTTGTTGTACAAATACAACTCCAGCTACTAAAATAATTGCTCCAATAATTACACCAATTGCTAATAATAGTCCTGTTGTGCTAAATACACCATTTTGCATAATTAAGTTCCACAATGTAACAACTCCACTTGGCAATCCTGAAATAATACCAACAAAGATTAATAGTGAAATACCATTTCCTACACCTTTATTTGTGATTTGATCTCCAAGCCACATTAAAATTGATGTACCTGCTACTAATCCAACGACAACTAGTGCCCCTGTCAAGAATGAATTGTCAACAAATATTCCACTTGATTGATATGCAAAATATATTCCTATTGATTCTACTAAAGCAAGTATTATTGTTAATATTTTTGTATATCTATTAATTTTTCTTCGTCCTTCTTCTCCACCTTCTTTAGTTAATCTTTCTAATGAAGGTATAATCATTGCTAATAATTGAATAACAATTGAAGCCGTGATATATGGACTGATTGACATTGCAAAAACAGAAAATCTAGAAAAAGCTCCTCCGGAAATCATATCAATTAATCCTGCTATACCTTGTGTATTTTCCATAGCTTCATTTAAGGCAATACTATCTACTCCAGGTACAGTTATATAACATCCTAATCTAAATACAACGATTAATAATAGTGTATATAATAATCTCTTTCTAACATCTGGTGTCTTTAATGCGTTTTTTAACGTTTTAAACAATTAAACCACCTCTGCCTTTCCGCCTAAAGCTTCTATTTCTTCTTTTGCTTTTGCTGTAAATCTTTTGGCTTTTACATTTAATTTTTTCTCTAATTTTCCTGTTGCTAAAATAACAATTCCATCATTGATTTTTCCGATAATTCCTTCTTCTAAAAGAGTTTCAGCTGTAACATCTGTTGCTTTTGATAAATTAAGCATTTTTAATGTTACTTCTGTGTAAGTTTTTGCATGGATATTAGTAAATCCTCTTTTTGGTAATCTTCTATATAATGGTGTTTGACCACCTTCAAATCCTCTTCTTACTCCTCCACCAGATCTAGCTTTTTGTCCTTTATGTCCTCTTCCTGATGTTTTACCATTTCCTGATGCCATACCACGACCTACTCTATTTCTTTTTACTTTACTTACAGCTGGTTTTAATTCATCTAGTTTCATTACGGTTTGCACCTCCCTTTACTATTTGTCAGGGGACACACCTTACCTTTAGGTCATTCCCACTTGGGTTAAGGAATGACCCTCCCCTTGTGATTTATTGTTGACCTTTACTAACGTGTTCTCCTTTTTATTTTTAATTAAATTATATCTTCTACTTTTTTACCTCTTTTTTTCGCTACTTGCTCAACTGTTTGCATTGCTTTTAATCCTTCTAATGTAGCATAAACAACGTTTCTTGGATTGTTTGTTCCAATAACTTTTGTTCTTATATTTTTATATCCTGCAAGCTCTAATACTGGTCTAACACTTCCTCCTGCGATAACTCCAGTACCAACAGCTGCTGGTTTTAACATAACTTTTGCACTTCCGAATTTTCCTACATATTCATGTGGTACTGTTGTTTCAACAACAGGTACTTCTATTAAGTTTTTCTTAGCCTCTTGGATAGCTTTTTTAATAGCATCTGGAACTTCTGCTGCTTTACCATTACCTACACCAATATGTCCGTTTTCATCACCAACAACAACAACTGCACTAAATCTGAATGTTCTACCACCTTTTACAACTTTTGCAACTCTGTTGATAGCAACTACTTTTTCTTTTAATTCATTTTTTTCTTCCATCGGTTTTGTTTCCCT
>CALXAE010000059.1 GCA_944386205.1 uncultured Clostridia bacterium | reverse complement strand
ATTGAAAGATATATGCCTAAAAAAGTTATATTTGATTTTAATAGTGTTACATTCATGGATAGCGCAGGGATAGGATTGATTATTGGTAGATACAAATTTGCCAAAATGTTAGGTGGAACTGTGGAACTTGCCAATTTAACAAGCAGTATTAAAAAGATTTTTGAAATGAGTGGTATTTTAAGATTAATTCCTATTACCAATTTAGAGGTTTCATGATTTTATAGGTATACCTAAAAAGAAACGAAATATATATTAAAAGAAAAATTTCACATTTGAGGAAGGAATAAGATGAATATGAAAAGTGAATTTGAAAATGAAATGAAGTTAGAATTTGTTAGCAAATCTGCTAATGAAGCATTTGCAAGAATTACAGTGGCAGCATTTGCATCTCAATTAGACCCAACTATTGAGGAATTAGCAGATATTAAAACAGCGGTTTCTGAGGCAGTTACAAATTGTATTATTCATGGATATGACAAAAAGCAAGGCATTGTAAAGATTTTTGCAAGATTAAAAGAAAATGAAATTATTTTAGAAATATCAGATAAGGGAAAAGGTATTGAAAATATTGATATTGCAAAAGAACCATTATATACAACCAAACCAAATTTGGAGAGGTCTGGTATGGGATTTACGATTATGGAAAGTTTCATGGATAAGGTGGATGTAGAATCTGTTGTGGGATTAGGAACAAAAGTAACGATGTCCAAAAAAATTAAACCCAAAATTGAAAATGAAGAATCAGATGATGAGTTTGAAATGCTTACAAAAGAATAGGGGTATACTATGTTTGAAAACAGTATTGAAGCCATTAAGAAAGCACAATCTGGCGATAAATATGAGATGGAAAGAATGATTCGTGATAATAACCGGATTAATCTGGAGCATTGTCAAAAGATTTAATGGAAGAGGTTATGATTTAGAGGACTTATACCAAATTGGTTGTATGGGATTTATAAAATCAATAAAAAGGTTTGATACCAATTATGATGTAAAATTATCTACATATGCAGTACCTTATATGATAGGGGAAATTAAACGATACATACGCGATGATGGACCAATAAAAGTAAGTAGAGGAATTAAAGAATTAGGAATGAAAATTAGAGAATTGCAAAAAGAAAATATGAATAAAGAAGGAAAGGAACTAACGATTGAAGAATTAGAAGCAGAATTAAAAATTTCAAAAGAGGATATCGCCTTGGCATTAGAAGCCAATAATACAGTGGAATCCATTGACAATAAATTTTATACAGATAATAAAGATGGAAATAGTCTAAATTTCATAGAAAAAATTTCATCAAATAAAAATGAAGAAGAAATAATTACAAATAAATTAGCAATTAAACAGCTCATAGAAGACCTAGATAAAAGAGAAAAAGAAATTATATGCTTAAGATTTTATAAAGATAAAACCCAATCTCAGGTAGCCAAAATTCTTGGAATTACACAAGTACAAGTTTCACGAATAGAAAGAAAAATTTTAGCCAATATGAAAATGAAGCTAACATCGTAAATTTTTTAAATTGCATGAAGGTGATGAATTGAAAAAAGTAATTATCTATTTTTTTTCCTTTTTGTTTATATGTTTTATTTTACCAGCATTATTGACGAAACTAGACATAAGTACAAGTGCAGAGACAGATGAGGATATAACAGAAGAAAATACAGAAAGTCTTTCAGAAACATATACATATAATCAGTATGGGACTATCAAATTATTACATGCAGATACAAATGAAGTGGAAGAAGTTGCATTAGATACGTATTTATGTAATGTGGTATCAGCAGAAATGCCAGTCGATTTTGAAACAGAGGCATTAAAGGCACAAGCAATTGTGGCTAGGACATATACCATATATAAAATCAATCATAAAAAACATGATAATGCAGATATTTGTGATGACTCTACATGTTGCCAAGCTTGGATATCCAAAGAAGATAGATTGGCAAGATGGGATGGGGATAAAGAGGCAAAATGGAGCAAAATAGAAGAATGTGTAAATGCAACAAAAGGAAAGATTATCACGTATAATAATGAACCAATTAATGCATTTTTTCACTCAAATAGTGGAGGAAAAACTGAGTTACCAGTAGATGTATGGGGTGGTGGCAGTGATATGCCATATCTCCAAGTAGTGGAAACAGCAGGAGAAGATGGATATACACAATATAATTCAGAAGTGGAATTGACCAATGAAGAATTACTTGAAAAATTAAAAACAACTTATGCAGATATTCAAATTGATTTTAATAATGATGAAGATATAAAAATAGTGGAATACACAAGTAGTGGAAGAGTAAAAACAGTAAAATTCGGAAACCATGAAATTTCAGGTACAGAAGCAAGAAGTCTTTTAGGATTAAGGTCTACAAATTTTGAAATAATAAAAGAAGATGGAAAAATAAAATTTACTGTAACAGGATATGGTCATGGTGTTGGAATGAGTCAAACAGGTGCTGATAGTATGGCAAAAAGTGGTAGTACAGCTGAAGAAATTATCCAGCATTTCTATGTTGATGTAGAAATTAAAGAAGTAAATTCTTTATAATAAAATTTTAATATAAATGTATAATCTTCTAAAAAAAGGAAATACTTGTAATAATAAAGTATTTAAGGAGGATTATATGAAAAGAAACATGAATTTAAAAAAAGTAGGGGAAAACAATATAAATGACAAAATTATATCATATGCTGTGGTAGGAGCCATTATTGTGGCAATTATTATCATTTCACTATTATTATACAGTCAGCAAATTAATCAAGATGTCCAAGATGAGACAATGACATTAGAGCAAATGACTAATATGATTGGAGACACAAGTAATAATGTAGAAGAAACAGAAAGTGCTAGTACAGAAATTGGAAAGACAGTACAAGAAAGCCAAGCGGAAAATCAAGTAGAGGAAGAAAGTACACAATCTCAAACAACACAAAATACAAGTAGCAATCAAACAGTAGAAAGTAATGCAAATGCAACAGAAAATACAACGCAAAACACAACACAAAATGTAACGAGCAACCAAGAAACAACACAAGAAGTAAAAGAACTTAGTTTTCAAAGACCAGTAGAAGGAGAAATTATAAAAGAATTTGCACAAGATAACCTTGTATATTCAGAAACGCTACAAGAATGGGTTACACATAATGGAATTGATATAAAAGCTGACAAAACAACAGTTGTAAAATCAGCAGAAGCAGGGGTTATCAAATCTATTAAGAATGACCCTAGATATGGATTAACAATTGTTATAGAACATGATGATGTTTATCAAACTGTATATTCAAATTTATTAACTTCTGAATTTGTTGTAGAAGGAGAAACTGTAGAAAAAGGACAATCTATTGGAACAGTTGGTAATAGTGCTGTATTTGAAATTGCAGATGAACCACACTTACATTTTGAAATTTTAAAGAATTCTGTGCAAGAAGACCCTACAATTTATATTCAATAATAATTGACTAAGAAAATGATGTGTGATAAAATAATTTGGTAGCAATGCTTAAGTAGCAATTTTTGAAAAATAGAAAAAGAAGGAATGAAAAAGATGAAGTTAGGAATTGTTGGACTACCAAATGTAGGAAAAAGTACATTATTTAATAGTATAACAAAAGCAGGAGCAGAATGTGCCAATTATCCATTTTGCACAATTGAACCAAATGTGGGTGTTGTACCTGTTCCAGACGAAAGATTAGATGTATTAACGAAAATGTATCATCCTCAAAAAACAACACATGCTGTTATTGAATTTGTGGATATAGCAGGTTTAGTAAAAGGAGCAAGTAAAGGGGAAGGATTAGGAAATAAATTTTTATCACACATACGTGAAACAGATGCGATATGTGAAGTGGTTAGATGTTTTGAAGATTCTAATATTGTACATGTTGATGGAAGCATTGACCCAGTAAGAGATATTGAAACAATTAATTTAGAGTTGATTTTTGCAGATATTGAAACAGTGAATAAAAGACTTGATAAGGCAAAGAAAAATTTAAAAGCAGACAAAAAATATCAAGAAGAAATTGACTTACTAGAAAAAATCAAAGAAAATTTAGAAAATGGAATATCAGCAAGAGCAATTGATTTTAATGAAGATGAACAAGCCTTAGTAAAAGATATGTTTTTATTAACAACAAAACCAATTTTATATATTGCCAACGTATCTGAAGAACAACTAAGTGATGCAGAAAATGACTTAAATGTCAAAAAAGTAAAGGAATATGCATCAAAAGAAAAGGCAGAAGTTATTCCTTTATGCGTTAAAGTAGAAGAGGAATTATCTGGATTAGAAGATTCGGATAAAAAAGAAATGTTAGAAATGTTAGGTTTAGAGGAATCTGGA
Organism: uncultured Clostridia bacterium; assembly: GCA_944386205.1. Classification (GTDB taxonomy): domain Bacteria; phylum Bacillota; class Clostridia; order TANB77; family CAG-508; genus CAG-269. The sequence continues at coordinate 4,700 of CALXAE010000059.1, read as the reverse complement.
TTAGATAAAGTTATTAAAAAAAGTTATGATTTATTAGGATTAATGTCATTCTTAACAGCAGGAGAGCCAGAAGTAAGAGCGTGGACAATCAAAAAAGGAACAAAAGCTCCACAGGCTGCAGGAAAGATACATTCCGATATAGAAAGAGGATTCATAAAAGCAGAGGTCGTTTCTTTTAAAGATTTAGAGGAACAAGGATCAATGTCAGCAGCAAGAGAGAAAGGACTTGTCAGATCAGAAGGAAAAGAATATGTTATGCAAGATGGAGATATTGTATTATTTAAATTTAACGTATAATCTGATTGTCATTTTTCTGTAATAAAAATGTAATGAAAAAAATAAAAAAATGTATTGACTATGAAAAAAAATAAGTATATTATATATACAGCGTAAACAAACAAAAGATAATAGTGTGTTTGTGGACTTGCAATTATTAGAAAAGCATGTTATAATATTAATTGCATGTGAGAAATAAGAATATACTATTGAAGTAAGGAGAGGTAATATGAAAAAATCAATTATTTTAAAAAGTTTTTTAGTAATTTTAGTTTGTACAATGCTTGTATCTATTACAACATCTGTAAAGGCAGCAAACGAGGAATGGGAAGATATCTTTAATACTAATTCAGCTAATACCAATACTAACACAAATACAAACACTAACACTAACACAAATACAAAGACTAACACAAATACAAGAACTAATACAAATGTTACACAAAATTTAAATGTTAATAGAAATGTAACAAATACTTTACCAAATACTGGTATACAAGATTCTTTGCCAACAGTATTATTAGTTGTGGTATTTGGAATTTCAGCTGTTTATGCATATAAAAAGATAAAAGATTATAGAGATATAGATTAGTAATATGGATTGAAGATGATTAATCATCTTCAATTTTTGCTTTTATGATAATTCTTTTACCATTAAAATTATTGCAAGTAACTAAAGTTAATTCATAAGAATTTGTAATTGTGTTATATACAGGAGATAGATCATCATATTCTACTTCATAATTTTTAATAACAGAATATGAATATTGATTGTCAGATGTATCATATAAAAAAATTTTATCATCTATAGATAAATCCTTAATTTTACTAAAAAATTTTGTGTTATCATAATTATGGCCGGCAATACATAGGTTAAAATTATTATATTGATTAGATGGAAAATCCCCATAAAATCTACATGGTGAAGTTTTTAATAATTCATCTGTTAATGTATTAAAAATAGGATAAGAAATGTCTAATTTAGGAATTTCAATCATCCCTATTATAGAATCAGAGGCAAGATTTTCAATACTTGAGGAATTATTCTGAGTGTTATTATTTGAATATAATTTGGTTATACTATAATTATTAATTAATAAATTAGAAAAGTCTTCTTGGTGATTTAGAGTAGCTTTATAAAAAATAAATATTGATGTAATAATCAAAATAGCTGTAATAGAAAGAAAAAATTGAACATTAAATAATTTTTTTGGAGATTTTTTTTGATTATTTTTTATTGTATCTGGATTTAGTGTTTCAGAATTGTCAATATTTTTATTAAAATCAATATTTATAATTTGGTTCATTTATGTTTCATTCCTTTCTTTATTATCTAAGAAAAATCGAAATTTATATTAATAATATATGGATTTTTCCGTACTATTTAATTAAATTATTCTTAAATAATAGTATTTCCTTATCTAATAAAAATATAATATGTTTTGAAAGTAAAAATCTTCTAATATATTAATGGTTACTAGGTAAATTTTACATTGAAAATATCTGGATTTTCAAAGTTCAAAATTTTTATAAAAAAGGTTTGACATTTTTATATATTTAATAGATAATATACATGAAGACAAAAAGAGAAAAGTTTAGAAAATTACTAAGGAGGAATTATAAATGTATGTATTTAATAGGATAACGGTAAATCCGCAATTACCAAAAAGAATAGAAAAATTAGGGGAAATAGCAAATAATTTATGGTGGTCTTGGAATACAGAATTTTTGAGATTATTCCAAAAAATAGATATGGATTTATGGGAGAGATGTTCAAAAAATCCTGTAAAATTCTTAAAACAAGTATCACAAGAAAGATTAGAAAAAGCATCTAAAGATATTACATTTTTAAAAGAATATGATAAAGTAACAGAAAATTTTGAAAATTATATGAATAGCAAAAGTACATGGTTTGCGAATAAATATCCTGGAAACAAAAAAGATTTAATTGCATATTTTTCAGCAGAGTATGGATTAGATCAAACTATACCAATTTATTCAGGAGGACTTGGAATTTTATCAGGTGACCATCTAAAATCAGCAAGTGATTTAGGAATTCCACTTGTGGGTGTAGGATTGCTATATAAAAATGGCTATTTTAATCAAAAAATTAATGGATATGGACAACAAGAAACAGAATACAATAATATTGATTTATATGATTTACCAATTAATCCTGTAAAAGATGATAAAGGTGATGATTTAACAATATATGTAAAATTTCCAAAGAGGAGATTATATTTAAAAGTATGGCAAATTAATGTGGGAAGAGTAAAATTATACTTATTAGATTCTGATATTCCAAAAAATAATGATGAAGATAGAGATGTTACATTAAGGCTATATGGTGGAGATCAAGAAATGAGAATAAGACAAGAAATTGTCTTAGGAATGGCAGGTGTTAGTCTCCTTACAAAATATTTAGGTTTAAAACCAACTATTTATCATATGAATGAAGGACATTCTGCATTTTTAAATTTGGAAATTATCAAAAATACTATAAAAGAAAAACAAGTTTCATTTGAAGTAGCAAAAGATATTGCAAGTTCAAAAACTGTATTTACAACACATACACCAGTACCAGCAGGAAATGATATTTTCCCAATCGAATTAGTAGAAAAATATTTCAAAGATTTCTGGCCAAGATTAGGAATTTCTAAGGAAGAATTCTTAAAATTAGGAATGAAGCCTGGACCAAACTTAGATAAGGGCTTTAATATGGGAATATTAGCACTAAAAATTGCTGGAAAGAAAAATGGAGTTAGTAAACTTCATGGAGCTGTATCTAGAGAATTATTTAGTGATGTATGGCCTAATATTGCAGCAAATGAATCACCAATTGGATATGTAACAAATGGAATTCACACATGTTCATGGTTGGCACCAAAATTAAAAGAATTATATAATAAATATTTAACACCTTATTGGCAAGATAATATGCACCAAGATTATATATGGGAAAAAATTAAAAATATTCCTGATGACAAATTATGGAGTGTACATGTAGAAAGAAAAAGAAAGTTAATTAATCTAGTAAAAGAAAATACAACAGAAAGATTAAGAAGATCTGGATATAGTTATGAAGAAATCAATGAAATCGTATCAAAATTAAATCCAGATGCCTTAACAATCGGATTTGCTAGAAGATTTGCAACATATAAAAGAGCAACTTTAATATTCAAAGATATTGAAAGAATGACACAAATCATGAATAATGCTGGAAGACCAGTGCAATTAATTTTTGCAGGAAAGGCACATCCAGCAGATAAAGAAGGTCAAGATTTAATAAAATACATTCATGAAGTATCTATGATGCCACAATTTAAAGGAAAAATATTCTTACTAGAAAATTACAATATTGCTATGTCAAGATATCTAATTAGTGGTGTAGATGTATGGTTAAATAACCCAAGAAGACCAATGGAAGCTTCAGGAACAAGTGGACAAAAAGCATCAGTAAATGGAGTTATAAACTTTAGTGTACTAGATGGTTGGTGGGCTGAAGGATATACACAAGATAATGGTTGGACAATTGGAACAAATGCAGAATATGATTCTTATGAAGCACAAGATATGGCAGATAGTCAAAGTATGTATCATACATTAGAAGAAAAAATAATTCCAACATATTATAATAGAGATAGAAGTGGAATATCAAAGAGATGGATGGAATTGATGAAAAACTCAATTATTACAACGGGAGGAAAATATAGCACAGCAAGAATGTTGGTAGACTATACAAATCAATTATATATTCCATTATGTAATCTTACAAAAAAATATTATGAAAATATAGATAATGTTGCATCATATAATACTTGGAAGAAAGATTTATTTGAAAATTGGAAAGATATCAAAATTACACAAGAAAGTAGTAATCTTGACAATATAACGATTGATGCTGGAAATAACATCGAAGTAGGTTGTGAAGTGCAACTTCCAAATATTGATGTCGAACATGTAACAGTAGAAGCATACTATGGAAAAATTTTGGATAATGGTGTTGTCGAAAATGTAAAAATTATTCCAATGCAATTACAAGAAGCAGATGAAGAACATAGAAAATATTATTTCACAGCAAAAATCGAATTAACAACAGGTGGAAATTATGGATACACATTTAGAGTAATGCCAAGACATGAAATGCTACTAGAACCAGCAAACTTAAATTTAGTAAAATGGATAACAAAATGAGACTGTTAGGGACGTGTCAAAATGGACAGACCTATTGAAACAAAATAATATTATTATTTAGAATATTAATTGAATGATTATTAAAAGCCAATATACTATTTATAAATAATAAATAAAATTTTATAAATAGTATATTGGCTTTATCTATTTTGGCACGTCCCTAACGTTCAATTTTATGTGTGTAATCTAAATTATTCCAAGAATCATATTCATAACCGATGGTATAAACA
>CALXAE010000058.1 GCA_944386205.1 uncultured Clostridia bacterium | reverse complement strand
AATTTTAAATCAAATTATAGCTTAGTGCTTAAAAATATTGAAATCTAGGGGATTCCCCAGCAAAAAAAACTCATACTCAACTCTAATACATAATTGAAAAGATAGCATCTTTGTGATATAATTGGAAAAGTAGTAACTGTAAACAATGTTTTTTAGCCATATATTGGCAAAAGAAAGGGAGAATTATGTTAGGAAAAGTAAATGAAAGGATGAAAAAAATATTTAAGTATCTAAGAATACGGAAAAAATTAGGAGGCGGATTTAGGAAAAAAGCGGATATAATTTTGAATGAGTATGGGTTAACACAAGTATTGCATAAAAAATCAGGAATGGCAGGAGTAATCTTAGAAGAAAGTGAGTTTGTTTTAATTCCTTTTAAAGCAAGATATAGAACTTTCACGAGTTATGACAAAAGTTGTATCATTGTTTCAACAGGTCAAAAAGTTTATCAAAAATATAAAGGCGAGGATACGGTAAAAGAGTTAGAAGAACTAGAAAATATGAGTTTAGTTCATTCCTTTGCTGGGATAGCAAAACTATTTGAAGCAAATGATAACTATCGAGAACACAAATTGTTGAATTTGAAGACAGGAGAAATCACGAACATTAATGGAGAACAGCAGAGGTTTTCACCCCTGAATTTCGGGATACAGCTGGTAAATAACGAGGGATATAGTTATATGTATCTATATAATGAGGAAATAATCACCTCAAAGATATTTAAAGATCCATTTATATTTTTATTTTATAACAATAGATACGGAATAAGTCGTGTAAGTGAAGAAGAAGGATGGAAACTATATGAATTTGATCAAGGGATTATAGAACGGGAAGGACCATGGGACAGTGTAGAAACTATATATAAAAACATACCTGCGACACATTTTCTTATTAAAGGAAATAAGGTACAACTATTAGACTTAAAATCAGAAGTGTATAAATTATATTCACTTCCAGGAAAAACAATAGAATATATAGGAAAAATTGATGACATTTCCTATTATCAGGTAAAAGGAGACAATATGGTATATCTGTGCAAGTTTCAAATGGGAGAACTTGTAGTACTTTCGGAGTATGAAGGGAATGAAATTGTTTTTTCAAAACCCGTATTAGACGTAAAAAAAGGAGAATTTAGATTAGACATCTTAGTAGTTACAAACGAAACAACGAAAAAGGCTGGAACTTGAAAATCCAAACATAATACAAACCCGAGGGGATTTTTTCCCTCGGGTTTGTGTCTCTTTTAAAGAATAATACAAATTAATCCGCCACTGCCTTCATTAACAATTCTTTCCAAAGTTTCTTGTAACTTAATTTGGGCTTCTTCTGGCATTTTTGCAAGTTTGGTTTGTAAGCCTTCATTTACTAATTCATGTAGACTCTTTCCGAAGATATTTGTTTCCCAAATTTTTTGAGGTTCACTTTCAAATCCTGAAAGTAGGTAATTTACTAATTCTTCTGATTGTTTTTCAGAACCAACAATTGGGCAGACTTCTGTTGCAACATTTGTTTTAATAAGATGAATAGAAGGTGCAGTAGCTTTTAATCGTACGCCAAATTTAGAGCCTTGTTTTACCATTTCAGGTTCTTCTAAAATTAATTCATCCATTGAAGGTGTGACAATACCATAACCTTTTCTATTTACTTCATCTAGAGCACAAGCGATTTTGTCATATTTCTTTTTTACATCAGCTAATTCAGAAATAATACCAAATAAATCCCCCTCATTAGAAACAGAAACACCAGTAATTTCTGAAAGAACTTGATAAAATAACTCTTCTTTTAAAGTGATTTCTACATTAACTTTTCCTGTTCCTAACTGGATGTCTGTAATTGAAGTTCTTGAAATGATTTCTGTTTGTTTAATAGTATCTGCACAGTTTGATATTTCTTTTAAGACATTTACATTAGAAAAAGCATCTTTGATTTCTCTATATAATTCTGTTTTTAGAGGATGTGACATTTCTAATCCATCAATCCATCTAGGGAATTTGATGCAGACTTGGTCAACAGGAAATTCATATAAAACTTTTGAAAACATGGTGTTGATATCTTCAATAGTCAAGTATTCGCAATTAAGAGGCATAACAGAGGTATTGTATTTTTCACTTAAGTTTTCTGCAAGCTCTTTTGTATAGTCTGAATCTGGGTCATTTGAATTTAGTAAAATGATAAAAGGCTTGTTCAAAGCTTTTAGTTCATTTACAACTCTTTCTTCAGCTTTAATATAATCTTCTCTTGGGATATCTGTAATACTTCCATCAGTAGTTACCAAAATACCAATTGTGGAATGTTCTTCAATAACTTTTTTTGTTCCAATTTCAGCAGCAGTTTCAAAAGGAATTTCTTCTTCAGACCAAGGTGTTTTCACCATTCTAGGCATGTCATCTTCTAAATAGCCAATTGCATTATCTACAAGATAACCAACACAATCCACTAATCTAGTTTTAAATTTTAGATTATCATTTAAAGTAATTTCAATAGCCTCATTTGGAACAAATTTTGGCTCTGTTGTCATAATGGTTCTACCACCAGCACTTTGTGGAAGTTCGTCTTTAGCCCTTTCTTTTTTGTATTCATTGTCTATGTTGGGAATAACCAATAAATCCATAAATCTTTTTATAAAAGTAGATTTACCAGTTCGTACAGGACCAACTACGCCAACATAAATATCCCCATCAGTCCTTTTTGCGATGTCTTGATACAATCTTGTATTTTCCATCTATATACCTCCTTCTAATCACTTTCAAAATCTTGTATGGCATGCAAAATCATCTAAAAGATCAAAGAATTCATTCATGCCACTGTTGTTCTAAATTACTTTAATTAATATATATTGGACTTCTTTTAGGTTTATGACAAGTTTTCCAAAAAACTTGATAAAATCTAATGATTATGATAAAATAGCAATATTGAAACCAAAACATATAATATAGTATATTAGCCAAAAGGAGCGGAACAAAATGGATAAAATACAGGATACAATAGACTTATTAAAAATATACAATCAGGAACATATTATAAAATTGTTAGAAAAGTTAGATGATGAAAAAAAACGAGCATTAATAGATCAAATTAGTAAAATTGATTTTCACCAAATAAAAGAGTTGTATGACAATACAAAAAAAGAAATCGAAATAAAAGAAAATAAAATAGAGCCATTACCATATTTAGATAAGGAAAAATTATCAGAAGAGCAAAAAGAAGAATTCCAAAGATTGGGAGAAGAAGTTATAGAAAAAGGCGAATATGCGGTTGTGACAATGGCAGGAGGGCAAGGAACGAGATTAGGACATTCAGGCCCTAAAGGAACATTCAAACTAGATGTATATGGAAAAGGAAAATATTTATTCGAAATTTTAGCAGAAAATTTAAAAGAAGCCAATCAAAAATATGGTAAATACGGAAAAATCATACCATGGTATATTATGACTAGTAAAGAAAATAATGATGAAACAATTGAATTTATGGAAAAACATAATTATTTTGGATATGATAAAGATTCAGTAAGATTTTTTGCACAAAGCGAATTACCAATAGTAGACGTAAACGGGAAATTATTAGTTGACAAAGATATGAAAATTAAAGAAGCATCTGATGGAAATGGTGGTACATATTCTTCTTTAAGAGCAAGTGGAGCTTTGGCAGAAATGAAAGAAAAAGGAATTAAATGGGTTTTTATAGGTGGAGTAGATAATGCATTATTAAAAATGGCAGATACTATTTTATTAGGAGTGGCCATAAACAAAAACGTACAAATTGCTTCAAAATCAGTAGTAAAAGCAAATGCACATGAAAGAGTTGGTGTGTTTGGAAAAATGAATGGTCATCCAAAAGTTATAGAATATTCTGAAATGCCAGATAAAATGGCAGAAGAAGTAGACGAAAATGGTGAACTAAAATATGGAGAAGCACATATTATGTGTAATCTATATACAATAGAAGCAATTGAAAAAATTAGTAAAGAAACATTAATATATCATAGTGCTTTTAAGAAAAACTCATACATAGACGAAAATGGAAAAGAAGTCATCCCAACAGAGCCAAATTCTTTTAAATTTGAATCTTTTATCTTTGATGCTTTTGAATTATTTGACGATATTGCAATTTTAAGAGGAAAAAGAGAAGATGACTTTGCACCAGTAAAAAACAAAGAAGGTGTTGATAGTCCAAAAACGGCAAAAGAATTATACGAAAAATTCTGGAACAGAAATTAAGGAATTTATGGCGCGGTGATGATTTTGGGACGGAGCAAAAATCATCGTTTATTTTATAAAAAATCTTTATAAAAATGATGATTTTTTCTCCGTCCCAAAATCATCACCGCCAGAAGAAAGGAATGAGAAAAAATGGAAGAATGTAAAATTACAAATTTGTATAATCTTGACGAAACAATAGCAAAAGAATTATTAGAAAAAAGCACATATCCATGGGAAGTTTTACCAGATATAGGGGAATATATATTAAAACTTGGAGAAACATTATCTCCAGATGAATATGAGAAAGTGGGAGAAAATGTATGGATTGCCAAAACAGCAAAAGTTGCTCCAACAGCATATATTAACGGACCTGCGATTATTGGTAAAGAAGCAGAAATAAGACATTGTGCATTTATTAGAGGAAATGCCATTGTAGGAGAAGGAGCAGTTGTAGGAAATTCAACAGAATTAAAAAATGTTATCTTATTTAATAAAGTACAAGTACCACATTATAATTATGTAGGAGATTCCATTTTAGGATATAAAGCACACATGGGAGCAGGTTCTATTACATCTAATGTAAAATCAGATAAACAATTAGTAATTATCAAAAATGGAACAGAAAAAATAGAAACAAATCGAAAAAAAGTAGGTGCTATGCTTGGCGATAATGTGGAAGTAGGTTGTGGTTCTGTTTTAAATCCAGGAACAATTATTGGAAAGAATTCAAATATTTATCCACTATCTTCTGTAAGAGGGGTTGTGCCGGAAAATAGTATTTATAAAAATCAAAATGAAATAGTTAAGAAAAAAATATAGAAAACAGGATAAAATAAGATATGTTTATAATAAAAAGGTAATGTATAAAAATATTTACGCTATAAAGATAGTAATAAGTTTTTATACACTACCTTTTTTTATGTTAATGTGAAATATTATAATCCATAAGAACTGCATCAAAATGATTATCATAATATTGTTTTCTTCTGCCACATTCTTTAAAACCAAATTTCTTATATAAAGAAATAGCAGAAAAATTCTCTTCGTTAACTTCAAGATGTATAACACGAATTTTATTTTCTTGACAAAGTACTAGCAATTTATTTAATAATAAAGAAGCAATTCCTTGCCTTCTAAAATTCTTTTTCACTGCAATATTCATAATGTCAGCCTCATCTAAAACTGTTTTTAATACAACAAATCCAACAATTTCATTATCTAAAATAGCACATAAACATTTAGAATATTCACTTTTTAACTCATCTTGCAATATTTCCATATTCCAAAAATCGTCAAATTCAGCTAAGTTTAAATTTTTTAAATCAGAAAATTGCATAAGTTTAACCACAATATTTTTGCTTTCTAGTTGTCTTTGGGCTTGAGGCTTTTTTAAATATAATGGTAGCAAATTTTTATCTTTACCATATTGATTATATTTATTTATTCCGGCAATTCCTAAAGAGTAGACATCAATATTATTAAAATCATTATTTGCAAATTGAAAATTAGAAGAATGTTCTTTTATTGTATCATAATATATTGTAGAACCATCTCCAACAAAAGTAATAGGAGAAGAAGGATATTTATATGATATATAATTCAAACAATTTTCTACACTATCAGCTTTTGGAACTTCTAATAATGTATAAGTAGAGTTGTTTAAGCTATATAATGCATAATAGCAATTGTCATTTTTACAATCAATAATACTACAAATATAGCCATTATCTTTTATAGAATAAGCTAAAGCTTCAAGAGAACTAATACCAACGGCTGGAATATTTAAGCTATCAGAAAATGCTTTGACAGTTGCAACACCAATACGAATACCAGTAAAAGAGCCAGGCCCGATGTCACAAACAAGCAAATCCATTTCAGATAAGGAAAAATGCGTTTCTTCCAAAATTTGTTTAATTAATGGCATTAGCGTTTCTGAATGAGTTAATCCATTATCAAGTTCTATTTTTTTAATAAGTTTGTTATCTTCTAAAATAGCAATACTACATATTTTGCTAGAAGTTTCGATACTTAATGTTTTCATTTTTTTAGTACATGTAAGCTTTTAATGCTAACATGTTCTCCTTTCTTTATAAATTATAAATTTATTATCTACTATCTAAAACTATATTTCAAAAAGTTTTTGTAATAAAGAGTCAAATCTTTCTCCATAAGAAATAATTTGAAGTTTTCTTAGATCTTCAATTTTATCGTCCTTCTCGAACTGGATATGAATATATTCTTTAGGAAGGGCATCTTGGATAATTTCGCCCCATTCAATAATGCAAATACCATTTTCAAAATATTCATCTCCACCAATTGCATAAAATTCAGAAGAATCCTCTAAACGATATACATCAAAATGAAAAATTTTAATATCATCTTTTTCATAAGAATTTACAATAGTAAAAGTAGGGCTAGAAATTTCATCTTCTAGTCCATAATATGTTAAAATGCCTTCTGTTAATTTTGTTTTACCAGAACCTAAATCACCTGTTAGGACAATTGTATCTCCTTTTTTTAGTAGACTGGCTAAGTTTTTTCCGAAATTTAAAGTTTCTGCTTCATTATGGGATATAATAGTTAATTTATTCATAAAATACCTCTAAACTCATTTTTTTCAAGCATATTATACTATATATTTAAGAAAAATACAAATAATTGTTAGATTTATTGACATCTAAAAATAGTATGATATAATTGTAACATATTAAAAGGGAGTAGCTTTAAATTACTAATCAACAGTCGCGATAGTTATATCTGGTTAGTAAGCTTTTAAAATAAGTAAGCAAGACTTTTAAAAGGAATAAAATCTTTTTAAGAGTCTTTTTTTGTGTTTAAAAGGTTTTATTTCTATTATGGAAAAAATTAAAGATTTTCCTATAACATCAGTTAATAACGAAGGAAAAGAGGCGACTGGAAATGTAAAGAAAAATTCATAATGTAATTAAATTTTTTATAAAAATAAAAACAAAATATTGATATGTTTTCACAATTTGGATAAAATAAAAGTGAAAATATACCAAAAAAATTAAAGGAGGAAAAGAATTGGAAACAAAAAACTGGTTTAACAAAGAAATTAAGGATGTTGAAAAAGAGCTAGAAACAAGTCAAGAAACAGGTTTATCAGCAGAAGAAGTTGCAAAAAGAAGAGAAAAATATGGTTTAAATCAACTAAAAGAAAAGAAAAAGAAATCAATATTTATGAAATTTTTAGACCAATTTAAAGATTTTTCTATTATCATTTTAATTATTGCTGCAATCGTATCAGGATTTGTAGGTGTTGCGGAAGGCGAAGGAATTACAGATACGATTATCATTTTAATAGTTGTTATTTTAAATGCAATAATTGGAGTAACACAAGAATCAAAAGCAGAAAAGTCATTAGAAGCGTTACAAAAATTAACAGACCATGCATCTAAAGTAGTAAGAGATGGAAATGTAACTGTTGTTCCTGCAAAAGAATTAGTACCAGGAGATATTGTTGTACTAGATACAGGAGATTATATTCCAGCAGATTTAAGAATTATAGAAGCAGTAAACTTAAAAGCACAAGAATCTTCATTAACAGGAGAATCTGTACCAGTAGATAAGACAACAGAAAAGATAGAAGGAGAAGAAGTCGGAATCGGTGACAGAACAAATATATTATTTTCTTCTAGTTTAGTAACATATGGTAGAGGAAAAGGAATTGTTGTAGAAACAGGAATGACAACAGAAGTTGGAAAAATTGCAGAAATGATAAATGAAACAGAAGAACAAATTACACCACTACAACAAAAATTAAATAAATTGGGAAAAACATTAGGAATTACAGCTATTGTAATTTGTGTGGTAATCTTTATTATAGGATTATTCCAACAAAAAGAGCCAATTCATATGTTTATGACAGCTGTATCATTAGCAGTAGCAGCAATCCCAGAAGGATTAGTAGCAGTATCAACAATTGTTTTAGCAATTGGGGTACAAAAAATGGTTAAGAAAAATGCAATTGTTAAAAAATTACCAGCAGTTGAAACATTGGGGAGTGCGACCGTTATTTGTTCAGATAAAACAGGAACTTTAACCCAAAACAAAATGACAGTAGAAAAAGTATTCTTAAATGGTGAAATCAAAGATTTAGGAGAAATTGATAGCAAAAATCTAGCAGATGATATGACAACATTGGTATATGCTAATATGTTATGTAATGATACTAAAATTGCAAAAGATGGAACATTAACAGGAGATCCAACAGAAACAGCATTAGTGGATATGGCATTTAAATTAGATGTTGACCCATCTATTTATGATAAAATGACACGTATTTCAGAAGTACCATTTGATTCAGACAGAAAATTAATGACAACTGTAAATAAAGTAAATGAGAAATACATTGCCTATACAAAAGGTGGAGTAGACGAATTACTAAGAATTTGTAAAGGATATTTATTTAATAATGAAATTAAAGATGATTTAGAAAATTATGCAGTAACAATCAGACAAAAAAATGAAGAAATGGCAAAAGAAGCTTTAAGAGTTTTAGCATGTGGATACAAAGAATTTGACCATGAACCAACTGAAAAAGAATTAGAAAATATAGAAAGTGATTTAATCTTTGTAGGTATGGTTGGAATGATAGATCCACCAAGAGAAGAAGCCAAAAAAGCAGTAGAAAAATGTAAGACAGCAGGAATCAAAACTGTAATGATTACAGGAGACCATAAAATTACAGCGACAGCTATTGCTAAGAAATTAGGAATACTAGAAAATGAAGATGAAGCAATCACAGGTTTAGACTTAGAAAAGATGTCTGATGAAGAACTACAAAAAAATGTAAGACATTATTCTGTATATGCAAGAGTTTCTCCAGAACATAAAGTAAGAATTGTAAAAGCATGG
>CALXAE010000057.1 GCA_944386205.1 uncultured Clostridia bacterium | reverse complement strand
GAGAAGATAGAGAAAATTTAACATTTGGAATTGATGGAGCAGTTATAAAAGTAGATGATTTACATTTTAGAGAAATACTAGGAACAACGATAAAAGTCCCAAGATGGGCAGTAGCATATAAATACCCACCAGAGAAAAAAGAAACGATTTTAAAAGATATCATTTGCCAAGTAGGAAGAACTGGTGTTATCACACCAATGGCTATATTAGAACCTGTTAAAGTTGCTGGTTCTACAATCTCAAAGACCACACTTCATAATGAGGACTTTATCAAAGAAAAAGATTTAAAAATTGGAGATACGGTTGTTATACAAAAGGCAGGAGATGTCATTCCAGAAATTGTAGAAGTAGTAAAAAATAAAAGAACAGGTAATGAAAAAGAATTTGAAATGCCAAAAGTATGCCCAGTTTGTGGTGCTCCTACAGTAAGAGAAGAGGGAGAATCGGCAGTAAGATGCACAGGAATTGAATGTCCAGCAAAATTGTTTAGAAATCTTGTACACTTTGTTTCAAGAGAAGCTATGGATATTTCGGGACTTGGAGAAAATATTATTCAACAATTATTGGATAACAATTTAATAAAAAATATAGCAGACATCTATACATTAAAATTTGAAGATATAGCATCTTTAAAGAAAAATGGAAAGAAATTTGCACAAAATTTAGTAGACGCCATAGAAAGAAGTAAACAAAATGATTTGTCAAAATTAATAACAGCTTTGGGAATTCGCCATGTTGGTGTAAAGGCTTCTAAAATGTTGGCAAAAAAATATAAAACAATGGATAATTTAATGCAAGCAAGTTATGAAGAACTAAGTATGATAGATGACATCGGACCAATTGTTGCAGGCAGTATTAGAGAATTTTTCCAAGAAGAGCAAACTATTGATTTAATCAATAAATTAAAACTAGCAGGTGTAAATATGGACTCACTAGAAGAGGAAAGTGAAGATAATCGATTTGAAGGAAAAACATTTGTCTTGACAGGAAGCTTAGAAGAATTCACAAGAAATGAAGCCTCTGAAATCATAGAAAGATTAGGAGGAAAAATATCAGGAACTGTATCAAAGAAAACCGATTATGTTTTAGCTGGAGAAGAGGCAGGAAGCAAATTAACAAAAGCACAAAATTTGGGCATTACTGTTATAACAGAAGCAGAATTTAAAGAAATGATAAAATGACAAAAGGAGGAAAAAATGGACAAGAATTATACATTTGAAATGATGTGGGAAGATTTAGATGATGGATATCAAATTTATTATACATATGTAAGGAATCGATATTTATTATTTAAAACAGCATCAAATTGTTATACACAAAAGTTATTATCTACTAATCCTAAAAATCCACAACCAAAGATGACAATGCTAACACTAAAAAGAGTAAAAGAAATGTTTCCACATATGGAAGATATTGAATATCGTATAGGAACTGTTGATGAACAGAATGACTAAATAAAGATGAAAATAATATTAAAATTAAAAATAGTAGTTCACAAACAATTCACAATTTTTGCAAAAATTAATCATAAAAAGATAGTATATTAATAATCATAAACATCCCCTTTTTTTCAAAGGCTATTCTGTAAAAAAATAAAAAGACAGAATAGCTTTTTTTTATATAAAATTTATTGAAAAAAAAAATGGGATAGTATATAATCAGTTCAGAAAAAAAGAAAGGAGATATAGAGGAAACTCTATAGACTAAAAAAATGGCAGTATTAATTGATGGAAAAGAACTAGCAAAAAAAGTAAGAGGAAATTTAAAAATAGAATGTGAGAATTTAAAGGCAAAAGGTATCACACCTAAGTTTGCAGTTATCATGGTAGGTGATGATCCAGCTTCTAAAGTGTATGTAAAAACGAAAAGTAAAGCTTGCAATGAAATTGGTGTACAATATGAAGAACATATATTAAGTGCAGATATTACACAAAAAGAATTAATTGATTTAATCCATACACTAAATGATGATAAATCTGTAAATGGTATATTATTACAAAGTCCAATTCCAAAACATTTGGATATTGACGAAGCATTTAGAGAAATTTCTTATGAAAAAGATGTAGATGGATTTAATCCAGTAAATGTGGGAAAGTTATTGTTAAATCAAGATACTTTTATATCTTGCACACCATATGGAATTATGAAAATGTTTGAAGAATACAATATAGATTTAGAAGGTAAAAATTTAGTAATTATTGGAAGAAGTAATATTGTAGGAAAACCGCTAATGGCATGTTGTTTAAATAAACATGCAACAGTAACCATTTGCCATTCAAAAACTAAAAATTTAAAAGAAAAAACAAGAAATGCGGATATTTTAGTTGCTGCAATTGGCAAGCCAAATTATGTAACAGCAGACATGGTAAAAGAAGGAGCAGTTGTAATTGATGTAGGAATTAATAGAGGAGCAGACAAAAAAATTACAGGAGATGTTGATTTTGAAGAGGTAAAAGAAAAAGCAAGCTATATTACGCCAGTTCCAGGGGGAGTGGGACCGATGACGGTAGCAATGCTAATGAATAATGTGATAAAAGCAACAATTAATCAAAATAAATAACAAATATGGGGCACTTTTTAGAGTGTCTTTTTTGTTTCCTATACAACAAAAAAGACAACAATGCACAGAATTTGAGTAAGGAGGAATGAATATAAAAACATTAGAAGATAATAGATATTGGATTTGGCTTTCTTTAATAGAAGGATTAGGAAGCATTAGAAAACAAATTTTATTAAAAGAATATCAATTACCAGAAAATATTTATAATCTAAAAAAAGCAGATATTTTAAAAATAAAAGGTTTTAATGAAATACTAGCAGATAAAATTACAAATAAAGAGAATAAAGAAAAAACAGAAAGATATATAGAAAAAATGGAAAAAGAAAATGTACAAATAATTAGTATAGAAGATGAAGAATATCCAAGCATTTTAAGGAATATATATGATTATCCCATAACACTGTATATAAAAGGAAACTACAAAGCATTAAACAATGTTTCTTTGGGAATAGTCGGGTGCAGAGAAGCAAGTACATATGGAGTAAATGTTGCAGAATATTTTGCATATAATCTAGCAAAACAAGGAATAAATATTGTTAGTGGGCTAGCCAAAGGGATAGATAGTCATTCTCATATTGGCGCATTAAAAGCAAAAGGTATAACAATTGGAGTGATTGGTAGCGGATTAGATATAGTGTATCCAAAAGAAAATCAATATTTATATGAAAAAATCATAAAAGAAAATGGAGCGATTTTATCAGAATATCCTTTGGGAGTAAAGCCTGAGAAAATGAACTTTCCAGCTAGAAATAGAATTATTAGTGGTATTAGCAAAGGCATTATTGTTGTAGAAGCAAAAAAGAAAAGTGGGACATTGCTAACAGTTGATTTTGCATTAGAACAAGGAAGAGATGTTTATGTAGTACCAGGAAATATCAATGAAATCAATTCAGTAGGGACAAATGACTTGATTAAACAAGGTGCAAAAATAGCAACTACATATCGCGATATAGAAATATAAAGAGATTTAGAATAAAAAAGTCAAGTATATATTTTATTATTTTAACACTTTACATGCAATAAATAAAAATGATATAATAGCCACAAGCAAAAATATAATAAGCTTTTAAAATGAAAGAGAGGAGAATAAGTTTCTTTTGAAATAAAGCAAACTTGCAAATATATGGATAGAATAAAATTAAAAGATAGAATATTACCTAAATACTCAAAAGGAGAAGAAATTTTCAACATGACTTCTCATATTGTTGGAGCTGTTCTGGGAGTGGTTGCAATTGTTTTATGCATTGTATTTGCAGCCATACATGGAAATGGATATGGTGTGGTTAGTGGTTCTATTTATGGTGCAACTATGATTATCCTTTACACAATGTCTAGTATATATCATGGTTTGAATCCAAAAAGATATTCAAAAAAAGTATTTCAAGTATTAGATCATTGTTCGATATTTTTATTAATTGCAGGTTCTTATACACCATTTGCGTTATGCACATTAAGAGAGTATGATACAGCAACTGGTTGGACAATATTTGGTATTATATGGGCTATGGCAATATTAGGGATTGTTTTGAATTCAATTGACATTAAGAAATATAAAAAATTTTCTATGATATGCTATTTAGTTATGGGATGGTGTATTGTAGTAAAAATTAATTTATTACCACAACTATTAGGAATTGCAGGATTTAGCTTGCTATTAGCTGGAGGAATTGCATATTCCATAGGTGCGATTTTATATGGTGTAGGAAAAAAACATAAATGGATGCATTCAGTTTTTCATATGTTTATCTTACTAGGTAGTATTTTACAATTTTTCTGCATATTATTATATGTGATGTAAAAAATAAAGACAAAAAAAGAAGACTAAAAAGCCTTCAAAAACTCATAAATATAAATACATTTTAGCATAAATTGCAGAAGAAATCAAATTAAAAAAAGCAAAAGAAAAAGAGTATACTTATGAAAAAATGAGATAAAATACTCATAAAGGCGAAAAGGTATATTTTAAAAAGAAAAAGATACTTGTAAAAGTAATTTAGATATGTTAATATATAGATAATCTAATAAGAATTACAAAAATCCCTGCGTAGTACGTAAGAGCATAATTTTTAGAACCAACAAATTATAAGAGGGGCTAATCTCTCAAATATGGCGTGCATGCTCACAATATATAGTGAGAAGCCCATAAGTATTTAGGTAGGCACCCACCTGTTTTTAGGAGCAGGTCCTTAAAAATTAAAAGGCTGACGGCTAAGGCGGGGCTTTTTTATTGAATAGAGTTATATCGAAGATAAGTTTGACTTATCTTCTTTTTACATATATAATGAGAATAGATGAGAAAGAAGGTGGTTATATGACAATTAAGCAAGCTATGATAAAAGGAGTAACTTTGTTAAAATTAGAAAAGGTATCAACACCAAAATTAAAAGCAAGATTATTACTTCAATATGTACTAAAAAAATCAAGGCAATATTTAATTGTCTATGATAACCAAGAATTAACTAAAAAACAAGAACAAGAATATTTAAAATATGTGGAAATGGTAAAGCAAGGAGAGCCAATAGAACATATTACACATCAAAAAGAATTTATGAAATTAAACTTTTATGTAGATGAAAATGTGCTAATACCAAGACAGGATACAGAGGTATTAGTAGAAGAGGTAATAGAAATAGCTAAAAAAATAAGGGCAAAAAAGATACTAGATTTGTGTACAGGAAGCGGAGCGATTGCAGTTTCTTTAGCAAAATATCTGGGGAATGTGGAAATAACTGCATTAGATATTAGTGGAAAAGCATTAGATATCGCTATTTCAAATGCGAAAAATAATCATGTACAAGACAAAATTACATTTGTAGAATCTAATCTTTTTGAAAATTTAGGACAAGAAAAATATGACATCATTGTTTCTAATCCACCATATATAAAAAGAGAAGAGATAGCAAAATTAGATAGAGAAGTAAGAAAAGAACCAAGGATAGCGTTAGATGGCGGAGAAGATGGTTTGGATTTTTATAAAAAAATAATTGTTGAAGGATATGAATATTTAAAATATGGTGGTTATATATGCCTAGAAATTGGATATGACCAAAAAGAAGAAGTAATGCAAATAATAGAAGACACGAAACAATATACGAATTCGTATTGCAAAAAAGATTTATATGATAATGATAGAGTAATTGTAGCAAAATTGAACTAATGGGGACGGATGATGATTTGGGGACGGAGAAAAAATCATCATTGTTGAAAATTAATTTATAATATAATTTTAAGAATTATAGAATGATGATTTTTTCTCCGTCCCCAAATCATCACCCAACAAGGAGGATAACAATGTCTTTTTCATCAGATATTAAACAAGAATTAAATAAAACAAACAGTTTAGCGAATAAAGAAAATGTGAAATTTGAATTGATTGGCTATGTTGTATCTGGAAATACAACTGTTGTAAAGGGAAAAAATCTTCGTTTCTCAACAGAAAGTGACTATAATATTAATCGATTTTCTAAATTATTATCAAATTTAGATATACACCATGAGATTGATATCAGTGGAAAAACTTTTAATATTGTAACAAAAGCATTAGATATCAAAAAATTGGAATTTTTAGAAATTCGTGATAATGAAATTTTCTTAAAACAAGAAATCGAAGACATAAAAGTAAGTAATGATAAAGATATGCAGAAAGATACACAAAAAAATGCACGACTAGAAGATAATATGAAAGCTTTTATTAGAGGTGCTTTCATGGGAGCAGGGTCAATTAATAATCCAGAAAATTCATATCATTTAGAAATTACAGTGTCAAATGAAGAAAACTTAAGTGTTTTGCAAAAGCAATTAGAAAATTTTGATATACATGCAAAAACGCTAATTACGGTTAATAAGTTTTCTGTTTATCTTAAAGAAGGAGAAGAAATTTCAAGATTGTTAGCATTAATTGGTGCCAATAAAGCGGTTATGCAATTTGAAGATATCAGAATACAAAAAGAGATGAGGGGTAAAGTTAATCGAATTGTGAATTGTGAAACGGCAAATCTAAATAAGACCATTAATGCTGCAATTGAGCAAATTGCGGCTATAGAAAAATTGCAAAAAGATGGTAGATTTAATAAATTAGATGACAATTTAAAAGAAATAGCAATTTTAAGAGTGGAAAATCCAGATATGTCACTAGTGGAATTAGGGAAATTATTAAAAGAACCAGTAGGAAAATCAGGGGTTAATTATAGATTAAAGAAAATAGTGGAGATAGCAAATGGAAAGTAAAGAATTAGGAATATATATACATATACCATTTTGTCAGCACAAATGTGATTATTGTGATTTTATATCATTTTCTAATAAACAGAATGTGGTGAAAAGTTATGTAGAAGCAGTAAAAAAAGAAATTAATAACTATTTTCAAAATAAGGATTTTTTAGATAGTTATAATATAAGCACAATTTATATAGGTGGAGGTACGCCTTCTTTTATAGATAGTCAATATATTGTAGAAATTATGAATTTGTTAGAGACAAAATTAACACGAAATCAAACAAAATTTGAAGATATGGAAATCACAATTGAAGTAAATCCAGGAACGGTTAATCAGAAAAAATTAGAAGATTATAAAAAGGCAAAAATAAATCGTTTAAGCATTGGTTTGCAAAGTACGAGTAACAGAATTTTAAAAGAAATTGGTAGAATCCATACATTTGAACAATTTTTAGAAACTTATCGTTTGGCAAATCAAGTTGGCTTTGACAATATAAATGTAGATTTAATGATAGGATTACCAAAGCAAAGAATAGATGATGTAAAAGAAAGTTTAAATGAAATTATAAAATTAAAACCAACACATATTAGTGTATATTCTTTAATTATAGAAGAGGGAACTGTGATTGCACAAAAAATAGAAAATCATCAGCTACAAGAAATGGATGAAGACTTAGAAAGAAATATGTACTGGTATGTGAAAAATACATTAGAATTAAATGGATATAAGCATTATGAAATCTCTAATTTTGCAAAAAATGAAAAAGAATCAAAACATAATGTGAATTGTTGGCTACAAAAAGAATATATTGGAATTGGTGTGTCTGCACATTCATATGTAAATGGTATTCGATATGCCAATTGTGAAACAATCGAAGAATATATAGAAAATATGGAAGTGGAAAATAGTGAGCTAATAGGGAAAATACTTTCGATTGTTAAAGGGATAGATATAGAAAAAGTAATAGAAGACCAAATAAATGAAATACAGAAAATTTATGAAATAGAAGAGGTCCAAAACATAGATGATAAGAAAAAAGAATATATGCTTTTAGGTTTACGAAAAATGGAAGGTGTGCAAATCTCTAAATTTAAGGAAAAGTTTATTGACAATCCAATATTTCTATTTAGAAAAGAATTGGAAAAGCTAGTAAGTGAAGAGTTAATCAGTATAGATGGAGATTATATAAAACTTACTAATAAAGGTTTGGATTTAGCAAATATCGTGTGGGAAGAATTTGTATAAAAATTGAAAAAATACTTGACAAACTGATAATAAATATGATATTATATTTAACGTTACAAGCAGAAGTCAAACTTCTCACCTTATCCAAACGAGGAAAAAGGTTAGAAATTAAATAATTTTAACATCTTAAAAGATGTTAGTTTTATTTTGAATTTGACTTGTAACAAAAGTCAAATTTTTTGCGTTATAGAAGTTTAAAATTTCTATAAGGTATTGGAGGTGTTTTGTATAAAACAAGAATTACCAATTAATGGTCAAATCAGAGCAAAAGAAGTTCAACTAATCGGAGATAGTGGAGAAAAAATAGGGATTATTTCTTTGAATGAAGCTTTACAAAAGGCAGAAGAAAAAAATTTAGACTTAGTTTTAGTTGCTCCAAATGCAAATCCACCAGTTTGTAAAATCATGAACTATGGAAAATATAAATTTGAGCAAGCTAAAAAAGAAAAAGAAGCAAAAAAGAAACAAAAAAGTTTTGAAATTAAAGAAATAAGAGTAACTCCTAATATCGAAGAACATGATTTTAGTTTTAAATCTAAAAATGCAAAAAAATTCATACAAGATGGAAACAAGGTAAAAATAACCGTTAGATTTAGAGGAAGAGAAGTAAACAATTCAAAAGCAGGTGAAGTTGTTTTAAATAAATTCATAGAAGATATGAGTGACATTGCAGTTGTAGAAAAACCACCAAAGCTTGAAGGTAGAAATATGTTTACTATTCTTGCAAAAAAAACTGAAAAATAAATTTAGGGAGGAGAATGTATTATGCCAAAATTAAAAACAAATAAGGCTGCAAAGAAAAGATATTCTTTAACAGCAACAGGAAAAGTAAAAAGAACAAAATCAAACAGAAGACACTTATTAGCAAATAAAACAAAAAGACAAAAAAAATCAGGAAAAGTTCAAAATGCTTATGCAGACAAAACATGTATGAACACAATCAAAAAATTATTACCATATGGTAACTAAAATTAAGGTGAATTAAGGGGAAAGGATATTTTTATCCGCGGAAAATTTACCGTAAAGAAAAGTGTCCCCTGCTAAATAGAAAAAGGAAGGTGATAGATATGGCAAGAGTAAAAACAGCAAGAACAACAAGAGCAAGACATAAAAAAATATTAAAACAAGCCAAAGGATATTTTGGAGCAAAACATTATAGATTTAGAAATGCAAA
>CALXAE010000056.1 GCA_944386205.1 uncultured Clostridia bacterium | reverse complement strand
TGGTTAGAAGATGTTGATGTATCTATCACAGGAAACTCAACAAACCCAACAAGATTCCAACATCCAGTTGCAGGAACTTACAAAAAAGAAAGATTAGCAGAAGGAAAGAAATATTTCTCAGTAGCATCAGGTGGAGGAACAGGAAGAACATTACACCCAGACAATATGGCAGCAGGACCAGCTTCATATGGTATGACAGACACAATGGGAAGAATGCACTCAGATGCACAATTTGCAGGAAGCTCATCAGTACCAGCACATGTTGAAATGATGGGATTAATCGGAATGGGTAACAACCCAATGGTTGGAGCATCAGTTGCAGTAGCTGTTGCAGTAGAAGAAGCAATGAAATAGTCCAATAGGGACGTGTCAAAATGGACAATTTTTGGCCAAAAGGGACAGACCTCAACAAATAAACTTATGAAAGTTATTCTTGGGTCTGTTTTCTTTATAGTATAGAAAAAATCATTTTTTCTTATAGTAAAAAAGAACATTGCATAAAAAATTATATAATCAAGTTATGAAGGTAATAAATGTCAAAAATGATTGATATTTACATAAATTTATGCTACAATGTACCTGAAACTTAAAGGCAGGAAAGTTTTAAGTGACTAATACTTAAAATGGTACTTTTTATGAATCTTAAGGAGGTTTATCTATGAAAAAAGTACGGAAACAAGATTTAGAGGAGCTTATTGCTCTCTACTATCGTGACTTTATTGAACTAGTTGCTGATGACGAATTTGAAAAAACTGTAACTGTAGATATAAATTCTATTTATATTTCTGTTATTGATCAGCGTGATTTCGATGACGAAGAAGTGAAAATGGAAGTGATGCAGGATTTTGCTAACGAACTCAAAAAAATTACTTTTGGAAACCTGGAAGTAACATATAAGGGAGCAAAAAAAGAAGGCAATTCATGTCTTTCGTGGATGTATATTGCTAATGCATATGAAGTTGAAGAAGATTGATTATGATTGTGATGTAGCAGAATAATTGAATTGTGGCGTGGGTAATTAGTCTGCCTATAGCCCAGACTGTTGACAAAGTATATAAAAATATTTTGTCAGCAGTCTTTTTTTGACTATCTTGATTAATAAAAAGATGCAAATTTTGGAAACTTTTATGGCATAAATTTCTATTTATAACACATACTAAAATATATAAATCATTAAGAAAAACAATAAATTAGGAGACAAGTTATGAATAGAAGATATAAGAAGTTAAGAATAGAAAAAAGAAATAGACTTTTCGAATTAGCATATATTGACCCTATAACAAACTTAGGAAATTATAATGCATATCTAGCAAGAACAAAAGAAAAATTAGAAATAAATTGTAAAAAAACAATGATAATATTAGATATAGATAAGTTTAAATCATTTAATAAAAAATATGGACACACAAAAGGGAATGAATTATTAAAAAAAGTAGGAGAAGAAATAAAAAGTGCTATTAGAAAAACAGACATAGTGTGTCGATTAGCAAATGATGTTTTTGGAATCTTGCTAGTAGGAGAGGCTGATGTAAAAAATATAACAGATAGGTTGAACAAAAAAATATCAAGAATTAATATAAAAGATACATGGTATAATTTACGAATATCTATGGGTGTATATATATGTGGGAGCGAAGAAAAAGACGTACAAAGTATAATTGATAAAGCCATTTTTGCACATGACAGTATTAAGGGAAAATACAATGTAACATATGGCGTATTTACGGAAGAGTTTGAGCAAAAAATGGTAAGAGAGAGCGAAATAGAAAATAGAATGGAAGAAGCAATCCAAAATCAAGAATTTGAAATATATTATCAACCGCAAATCGATACAAAAACAGAGAAAATGGTAGGTGCAGAAGCTTTAATTCGATGGAATGAAAATGGAAACATGATTTCTCCGAATGAGTTTATTCCGATATTTGAAAGAAACTTGTTTATTATAAAATTAGATGCATATATTTTTGAAATGGTATGCAAACATATGAAAGAAATGAAACAAGAAGTAAAAAATATACCCAAAATTTCTGTGAATATTTCTAAAGAAAGTTTAGCAGAAAAAGACTTTCTTGAAAGATATATAAAAATAACAAATCAATATGAAATTGATCCCAATACCATTCAATTTGAGATAACAGAACGAACAACGGTGGACGACAATATAGATATGAAAGAAATATTAGAAAAAATAAAAGAAAAAGGCTTTGGAATAGCAATAGATGACTTTGGAACAGGCTATTCTTCCTTAAATATGTTAGAAATGCTACCGATTGATACAATAAAAATTGATAAATCATTTATAGATAAGATTGGACAAGAAAAAAATGCGATTGATCTTTTAGAAATTATTTTATACATTACACAAAAATTACGCTTAAAAACAGTAGCAGAAGGTGTCGAAAAAAGCGAACAAGTAAAATATTTAAAAGAGAAAAAGTGTGATTTCATACAAGGATATTTCTATGTAAGACCGTTAGGCTTTGCAGATTTTAAAAAGTATATAAAAGGAAAACAATAAAAACTATAAGATGCTTGAAAATACTGAAATATCTAGCTTTGAACAAATGCGAACAAAAATTTATATTTTTTATAAAAAAGTATTGACAAATTGAAAAATAAGATATAGAATAAGAACAACAAAAGCGAACAATAATTTGCAAAACAAAAATTCAAGAATAGGAGTGATATTTATGTATAAAGTAAAAAGAGCAATTCGTGTAAAAAATAATATAAATACTACATTAGAAAGACATCCTGTACCAGTATTAGGAATTGATTACAAAGTAAAAATCGTATACAAAAATGTAAAAGTGCCTGAATTAAATGTAGAAAATAAATTAATCAAAATATCACTTCCTAATCGCTATAAAAAAGATAACAATCAAGAAATTTTAGATTTAGCAATTGATAAAATGTACGAACAAATTGCAAAAGTAGAAGTGGAAAGAGCAATGGAAAAAACAAGAATCATGTTAGGATTTGCACCTGAAGACTATGAAATTAAAAATATGAAAAAAGAAATTGGAAGATGTGTCAATGGTAAGATTACAATAAATCCTAAAATTGTTATGTTTCATAGAGATGTGATTGATTTTATTGTATTACATGAATATTGTCATTTAAAATATAAAACACATTCAAAATATTTTTATAGAATGATAGAAAATTATGAGCCAAACTTTGAAAAATATGAAAAAATCCTAGAAACTAGCTTGTTTCAATATTAAAAATACGATATAATCATACTATGATGAAAGAGATAATTGTAAATAAAAAATACCATGAAAAGAAATTAAATAAAGTTTTATTAGAAGAATTACCAACTTTAAACTATCCTACATTTTGTAAATTACTTAGAAAAAAAGATATAAAGGTAAACGGGAAAAGAATTAATAAAGATATTCTTATATATGAAAATGATAGGATAGAAGTATATCTTCCAAAAGAATGGGAAGAGGTAAAAATAGATTTAGATATTGTATATGAAGATGACAATATATTGGTAATTAATAAACCAGCAAACATTGAAGTAACTGGTAACCATTCTTTAACAGAGATAATCAACAAACAGTACACAAATTGTGAATTTAAGCCACAACCATGCCATAGAATTGACAGAAACACAATTGGACTAGTTATGTTTGCAAAAAATAAAGAAGCATTAGAAATTTTATTAGAAAAATTTAAAGAACATGAAATCGAAAAACATTATCTAGCATTAGTCTATGGAATTCCAAACAAAAAAGAAGACAGGTTAGAAGCATATTTATTTAAAGATAATAAAAAGTCACAAGTATATATTAGTGATACTTTTAAAAAAGGATATCAGAAAATTATTACAAAATATACAGTCTTAGAAAAAAGAAAAGATAATACAGCTTTATTAGATGTGGAGATTGAAACAGGGAGAACACATCAAATACGAGCGCATTTAGCTTACATAGGTTATCCAATTATTGGAGATGGCAAATATGGAAAAAATGAAATCAATAAACAATTTGGTAAAAAGTACCAGATGTTATGTAGTTATAAATTGAAATTTAAATTTAAGTCAGAAAGTGGAATTTTAGCATACTTAAATGGAAAAGAAATTGAATTAAAAAGTATAAGAAAAGCATTTTCTATACAATAAAAGGATGTAACTATTTAATAGTCACATCCTTTTTCTATCATAGCTTCATCAATTTGATTAACACGTTTAATTAAAGACAACAAAAACTTAGACAAAATATACTTCATATTTTTCAAGTTCATATCTATATTTTTAGCTTTGCATGCATTTTTTACTTCTGTTAAATCATTTTTTATTGCAGGAAGTAGGGACAAAGAAATGCATACCATAACTTCAATTTCTTCTGTATTCACTTTGAAAAGTTTTAAAGGTGTACATAGTTTTCGTATTGTTTTAGCAAGTCCGTGCAACAGTTGTTGTTTGTGAATAGATAAAAGTAGCATTACATACGATGATTAATTTTATTCCAACCCATAAGGCATTTATGAAACTATCCAGAAAAATATTAATGATAAATGTAAATAGGATAAATGGCAATATTTTTAGTGTATTGGTAATTGCTTTTTTTAAATTTAGCTTTGCTAAAATAATAATCAATAAATTTACTATAAAAAATAACAAAATAAACAAACAATTAGGCAAGAAAAATATAGCTGTTGCATAGATAATAAATAATAAAAATTTAATAATATCTTTCATTTATACGTTTCCTCCTGTATGAAGGCACTCTTTAAATGCAGTTGTTATCCCTGCTGTTGAAAAATCTTTAACAGGCAATTGAATTCCTTCATTTTTTAGTTGAATTAAAATATCTAGCAAAGTAGGAAGTTTTATATCATATTTTTTTAATACATCTGATTTGTCTAGTAATTCATCTTTTGGAATTTCAGCTACAATTTCTCCATTATTTAAAATCAGTGTTCTATCAGCTAACAAAATTTCATCTGATAGATTAGTAATGCAAATAATGGTATATCCTTTTTGCTTTAAATCTATAATAATATCATGTATTTTTTCTTTCCCATAACTATCAATCATAGTAGTGGGTTCATCTAATATGATATATTTAGGATTTTTAGCCAAAATCTCTGCAATCATAATTCTTTGTTTTTGTCCTAGAGAAAGAGAATACAAATCTTTATCTTTAAAATCAAACATGTCGACTTGTTTCAAAGATGTTGATATTCGTTCTTCAATTTCTGATTTTTCTAAATCTCTAAGAGAAAAAGAAAGTTCATCATAAATATTATTAAAAATAATTTGGTTTTCCGGATTTTGAAACACGATACCTACTTTTTCTCTAATAGCTTTGATATCTTTAGATGTGTTGATATTGTCAATGGTTATATTACCTTCTTTTAACTTGGTAATTCCAGCAATTAATCGCCCAAGCGTGGATTTTCCAGAACCATTTTTGCCAACAATGGCAATTACTTCACCATCATTTACAGAAAAGTTTATGTTTTTTAGGATATAATCACTATTTTTATATTTAAAAGATACATTTTCTATATTAATCATCGTTGCTCCTTATATATTTATCAAATGGTTTTCTTAAGATTTTTTCAATAAATAAAATAACAATTACATGAATTGGTGCCATGATCAATTGGTTAACAACTCTTGTTGCAAACAATACCATAAAAGCTTTTCCAGAAGTGATACTTGTCCACAATGTATTTAATCCCATATTTACAATAACAGTAACCAAAAGAACAGAAATAATTGTTCTTATAATAAATTGTTTATCTGTAAAAGTATCAGGTTCTTTTTTATAAAGCAATATCCCATAAATAAATCCAGCAATGGCTGTACTAATGGTATATCCAACAAAGAAAGCACCAGATGGAAATAAAGTTGCTCCTATTAAGTCTCCTAATACATTTACAAGAACAGTCCATTTTGGTCCTAACCAAATGGCACAAAGCATAGTTGGAACAAAGCCAAAACTAATTTTGATAATTGGTGTTTTCACAGATAAGAATCTTGATAAAATGATTAGCAATGCTAATAAAATAGCTGCTAATATAATTTTTTTGTTTTTACGCATAAAAAAATCTCCCTTCTATTTAATATCCGCATTAAAAGAATAGGAGTTAACATCCATAACATCTTTATTAGCGGAATGCGAAAATAGATACGCAAGTATAATTTAAAATACTTTTGCCTTAGTAACAACTTCCCGTCTACTAAGCCTTAACGATTTATTTTCTACTCTAATAATTAAATATTTAATTATGTTACATATTATATCACGTTTTTACAATATTGTACATAGTTTGACAAATTTCTCTAAAATTTTATTTTTAACATATTATAAAATAATGGGTATAACATTTGATAAATATGCATATTATATATTATAATAAAGTTAGAACTCAGCAGTGCAATATTTTAGATATTAGTACCTGCAGAATAGAAGACTTTATGAGTGGTTCATTGCAACCACTCTTTTTTTCTTGAATTAAAAAAGAGAGCAGGCTAATGAAATGCACCCCGATTAGTAGACCATAAAAAAAAGAGTTATGGTATACTTTAATCGGAGGTGTATTTTTTATGGGAAAGAAAGGGCAAAAATATAGGAAAGATTATGATGATGAGCTAATAGAAAAAGTAATTAATGAATATCAAAATAACGAAGGTACATATGTATCTCTTGCAAAGAAATATAATATTGCTAGTTGGCATACAGTAGAAAATTGGGTACGAAAATATCGAGAAAAAGGACAAATATCTTGCAAAAAACGAGGCAGACCGAAAGGTATAAAAATAAACTACAAAGAAAGATATGAGATATTAAAAAAATTTCAAGCCTTTTTCAAGGAACAACACGAGAAAAAATAAATTTCATAAATATTTTTAAGAACAAGTATAAATTAAATGATTTATTAGATGTTCTAGATATATCCAAATCCAATTATTTTAAATATTGTAAACATATTGATAAAGATTATGAAGAATATCTTTTAATTAAGGAAATATTTGATGAATCAAAAGGTACATATGGTTATAGAAGAATTGAGAAAGGCTTATTACAAAAATGGGGATTAATAATGAACCATAAAAAGGTTCAGCGAATAATGCATAAATATCATTTAAGACCTAAATACACAAAAAGAACAAAAAATCAAGCATATAAAAGAATAGAAGAAAATGTGATGCCCAACCTCGTAAATAGAAATTTTAATACAGATGCTCCAAATAAAATATGGGTAACAGATATTACATATTTAATTTTCAATAATAAAAGGGCATATTTATCAACTATTTTAGATTTATATGATAGAAAAATTGTTGCATATAAAATAAGCAATAGAAATGATATAGATATAGTTTTAGATACTTTAAATGAAGCAATACGTATAAGAAAAGATGTAAAAGGACTTATCTTGCATTCAGATCAAGGTCACCAATATACATCTTTTCAATATAAAAAAGTTTGTGAATCAAATGGAATAACAATTTCTATGAGTAGAAAAGGTACTCTAATAGATGATTCTCCAATGGAAAGTTTCCACGGCATATTAAAAAAGGAAACTCTCTATAACAATGATATCACGAATTTGGAAGAATATATAGATATTGTAAAAGATTGGTTAATCTTTTATAATACTAAAAGAATAAAAAATAGAGACTACAATTAACGTAGTCTCTGAATGAAAGAGCTCTCTTTTTTTAGTGTCCACTATGTGGGGTTCACTTCATAAAACCTCTATAATTTATTTGTTTTGTATTTAGTATAAAATTGAAAAGGACTTAATACTTCAATATCATATTCTTTTTTTAATTGTTCACTAACTGAGCCTATATGGTCATCTTGTGTTATTAAATATTTTACATTGCCATCTATACAACAATCAATAAATTTATTATCACTTTTATCATCTTTGCAATAATCAGTATTAATAATATGGTCTATTTCTTCTACTTGCCACAAGCATTTTGAAAGAGTAGCCATTAAAGGGAAAATGTTAAATTTTTTATTTTTATCAATTCTATCGATAGCTTCCATAAGAATATTGCCAAATGTAATTAATAGTTCGTTTTGCATTTCTTTATTCATAACAAAAGAAACTTTGTTTAAACTTTTTAAATTAAAAATAGCTTTTGCAAAGCTATCTCCCTTAAATATTCCATTTATGAAAACATTAGTGTCAACTACAATTCGCATTTTATCTAGTACCATTTTTAACTTTCTTTACAATTTTATCAATGTCAGCATCTGTCATTTTAGCATCTTTAATAAGAGAAGAACATGCATTGCATAATTCATCCCAGTCATTGCTACTAGAATTTTCAACTTCATCAATAAAAATTTCTTCTAAAGAAATATTTTCTTTTAATTTTGCCATAACATATCTCCTCCTTCTAATATTTTTTTTAAAACCTTTTATTATCATATTACCACCTTATTAAATATTATTAACAAGAAATGATAATATGATACAATAATATTATAACACAAAATTAACATAATATCAACATGTTGTTTATTTATTAATTAATATCATTAATTACTAATAATGTCAATAGATTTGTAAAAACTTTCCAAATCTGTGGATAACTTTGTAAAAAAATGTAATTCGACAAATTCCGACAAACAAAATAAACATAATATGTTATGATCAATAAAAGGAGATGATGAGTATGAATATGAAAAGTGCTTATCAAAAATCTCTGCAAATGATAAAAGAACTAAATATACAAGACGAAAAAGAATACAATAAACTATTACATAACTACTTACTACTAAACATAGAAAGTCTAAAATATATAAGCCAAACAAGAAGTTTTAAGAAGATTATTAAGTTAGCCAAAGAAGTCGCATAGACTTCTTTTAATTTTGTAAAAGAAAATGCGTCTTACATAAAAAATATATACTTTGTTCGTATACTATAGTAAAATAACACCAAAAGTATCACAAAGGAGAAAAAGTAATGAAAGATGTAGTAGTAGATGAAGTAATAGACGAGGAAATTTATCAGAATTTTAAAAAAGAAGTAGGAAAGAAAGATGATTATTTGAATATTGAAGAATATAAAAAATTACGCTTAAATTACGTTTACCATAAAAATAACGAATTACTTAAAAAACAGCAATCCGTTTTTAATACTATGGAGCGATTTCGGAGCAGGTATGCGAAAAAATATCTGCAAAGTAATGCTCTTTTTATATAATTCGATTTACTATTT
>CALXAE010000055.1 GCA_944386205.1 uncultured Clostridia bacterium | reverse complement strand
AATCACATAAAGGAATTATTATTGGAAAAAATGGAGAAATGTTAAAAAGAATTGGAAGAGCAGCAAGAATAGATATGGAGGAAAATTTTGGATTAAAAATTAATTTAAAAACTTGGGTAAAGGTGAAAGAAGAGTGGATAGATAATCCATCAATTGTTAATAAATTTAAATTACAATAATTAAAGTTTAATTGAATAATAAAATCAAATTTGCAAAAGATAATAGTAAACTTAAAAAATGGAGATGATAGCTTATGATAAAAAAGATTGCATGGGAGGCATTTAAAAATACTGGGGATATAAATATGTATTTAGAATTAAAGCAAATAGAAGATATAGAAGATAAAATAGATAAAAATAATTTTGATCAAAAAATGCTTACAGACAAAGAAAAATTAATAGATATAGAAAATAATAATTACACAATAAATTGAAAGTTTAGTAGAAAAAGATAAAGTATAATAGTTAGAGGGAAAATATGGCAACGATAAAAATAAAAGGAATTGTACTAGCAGAAAATAATATGGGAGATTATGATAAAATGCTTACCATATTAACACCAAATTTTGGAAAAATTTCATGTGCAGCCA
The DNA here is from genome assembly GCA_944386205.1 of uncultured Clostridia bacterium. GTDB lineage: Bacteria > Bacillota > Clostridia > TANB77 > CAG-508 > CAG-269. The sequence continues at coordinate 9,004 of CALXAE010000055.1, read as the reverse complement.
AAGGAGCAAGAAGACCGAAAAGTGCTCTTTTGGCTGGTACACAACTTTTTTGCTTTGGAGAATATTTAGTATATCAGGGAACAAGTACATATCATATGAATTCTTGTGAGACAATAGAGATGTTTTATAAAATAAGAACAGATTTAGACAAGTTAAAATATGCAATATATTTAAACAAAATTGTATTAGATGTAACAGAGGAAAATGAAAATTGTTACAATATACTTCAGTTATATTTAAATGCATTATACATGATAGCAGAAACAGAAAAAGATAAAGAATTTATTGTTAGTATATTTAAAATGAGATTGCTAAGTTTATTGGGATTTACACCAAGAATTACAACATGTGTTGCATGCAAAGGAAAAGAAAAACTGAATTACTTTAGTATAAAAGATAATGGATTTAAATGTGAGGCATGTAGCAAACAAGATAAATCTTCTATTTTTATGTCTGAAAGTACAGAAAATGCGATAAAATATACAATAACAGCTCCAGCTAAAAAAGTTTTTTCTTTTAATTTGAAAAATGAATCTTTAGAAGAATTTAAATTAATTACAAAAATCTATTTTAATGAGAAATTAGAAAAAGAATATAAAATAGAAGAAATATTTTAGTGTTTATCAAATTTATCATTGATTAGGCTAAAAGCTATAATAATTTATTTGGAAATATAGTAATTGATTAGATTAATAATAAATTGAATAGTAACATAATTTGAAATATAAAAGGAAAACTTAGGAAAAAGGTTGAAAAAAAATAGAATAACATATATAATAATCATATAGCATAATAATGAAACATGAAAGAAGAAGGGAGCGATTTTTATGAAAATAAAAATAATAGGAAAGGAACTAAAGATAACAGAAGCAATAAACGATTATGTTGAAAAAAAATTAGACAGAATTGATAAATATTTTGATAATGCAGAAGCAGATGTTACTTTAAGAACAGAAAAAAATGAACAAATAGCAGAAATATGTGTATTAGCAGGAGGGGAAAAATATAGAGCAGTAACAGAGGATAAGGATATGTATGCATCTATAGATAAAGATATAGACATATTGGAAGGACAAATCAGAAAGGTAAAAACAAAAAGAGAAAAGATATTAAGAGAAGGAAGTTTAAAAATGATGGAAACATCTGAAGATAAAGTTCCAGAAATAACAAATGAAATTATAAAAACATCATATTATGAAATTAAACCAATGTTACCAGAAGATGCAATGCTTAAATTGCAAGAAAAACCAACACATAATTTCTTAACATTTATAAATGTAGAAACAGGAAAAGTAAATGTTATACATAAATTAAAAGATGGTAAAAATTATGGATTAGTGGAACCAGAAGCTTAAATAAATATAAAATATAAAGGCAGGAAATCAAATCCTGCCTTTATGTATTTTTAATTAAAATATATAAAAACAAAATTTAACTTTCTGCCTAAGTTAAGCATAATTAGTGCTATTTAAGGTGTAAAACAACTATTTCATTTGTTGTTCAGCTTGTTGTATCATTTTTCTAACCATGTTACCACCTATTTTACCAGCATCTTTAGCTGAGATATCACCGTTATATCCGTCTTTTAAATTAACACCAACTTCGCTAGCTACTTCATATTTGAATTTATCTAAAGCGCTCATTGCTTCTGGAACTAATTTTTTATTACTGTTATTTGCCATTGTTTATTCACCTCCAGTATATATACTTTATTAGAAAAAAGCATTGTTTTTTCTAATACTAGGATTTGCAATATTAAAAAAAATAAACAGGAAATTTTTTCAAATCCAAAAATAAATATTGACATCAAAAAATAAAAAAATATATAATAAAAAGTAAACAAAGGAGGAATTATGTATAAATTAGTTGCAATAGATTTGGATGGAACCATGCTTAATCATTATGGTGAAATCAGTGAAAATACAAAAACAATATTATCAAAATGTATTGATAAAGGAATAAATATTATCTTAGCCTCGGGCCGACCAGTGGATTCTATAAAAACAATAGCAGAAGAAATTGGCGCGAAAGGTTTTTTTATAGCAGGCAATGGGGCGATTGTATATGATATTGAGCAAGAGAAAATTATTTACGAAAATTATATTAAAAAGGAAAAAGTTTTAGAAATTATCAAAATATGTGAAGAAAATAGTATTTCATATAATGTATATACAGATAAAGTTATTTTAACAACAGGACTAAAATTTAATGTGTTATATTATTACAAAGAAAATCTAAAAAAAGAAGAAAATAAAAAGACCAATATTAGTATTGTCGAAAATATGTATGAATATGTAAAAAATCTACAAGAAGATCATTTTTTAAAAATTACTATTTGTGACGAAAATAGTTGTGTATTTCACTCTATAATAAAAAAAATAAAAGATATTAAAGGAATTGAAGTTTTAGAAGTTTCACATATGTCGAAAAAGGTTATAAAACAGGGAACAGAAGAAATACCAATAGAATATTTTTATACAGAAATTACAGCATCACAAGTAGATAAATGGAAAGCAATTGAATATTTACTAAAAAAATTAAACATTAAATCAGAAGAAGTTATGGCAATTGGAGATAATATTAATGATAAACAGATGATAGAAAATGCAGGCTTAGGTGTTGTGATGAAAGGTAGCACTCCAGAAGTTTTACAAGTGGCTAATGTTGTTACAGATACTAATGATAATGAAGGTGTAGCAAAGGTTTTAGAAGAATACTTATTATAAATATTACAATAATATTACAAGGATATTAATTTTTAATGACACGAACTAATTTCATTGATTTTAGATAATGAATGAGTTAAAATAAAATAGATAGAAATTTGTAAAATTATGTACAAAAATCAAATATAAAGGGAGGAATTGGCAATGGCAACAAACCCAATGCAAAGAAAAGCAAGAAATTCATTTTTATTAGGAATGTTATTAATGTTAATTATATTAGGAGCAGTTATAGCATTTTTAATACTACAATTAACAAATATGAAACGAGAGGAACAAGAATTAGAAGCGTCATATGTTACTGTATATACTTTGAATAGAAATGTTGAATCAGGAGAAGAAGTAACAGAAGCAGATTTTACAATCACACAAGTAACAAATGATACTGCACCAACAGATTATCTTACACCATCAGATTTAGGAAGTAGCATGATGGCAAAAATATCAATGACAACAGGAACTGTATTATCAAGAGAAATGATTTACATAGACGAAACCGTAACAGGAAATGATGTAAGAAAACAAGAATATAATATGTTTATATTACCTTCTGACTTAATAACAGGTGACTATGTAGATATTCGTTTACAATTACCTAGTGGAGTAGATTATATTGTTGTGGCTAAAAAACGAGTAGAAATACCAAAGATTGCTGGTGTAGATTCTACAGATACAATATCAATTGAATTAAGTGAAGATGAAATTAATATGTTAAGTAATGCTATTGTAGATGCATATAAAATTAATGGAGCAAGACTATATGTAAACAAATATACAGAACCTGGATTACAAGAAGCTTCAACACCAACATATCCAGTTAACTACGAAGTATTAGAATTAATTAATGGTAACCCAAATATTTTGGAAGAAGCTAGAACAGCTTTATGGAATAGATACAATGCAACAGATTCATCAGGAGTACAAACACAAGCATCTCAAAGAACAGATGTTATTGATGCAACAATTAATGCGGATCAAGAACAATCAAGAACAAATCTAGAGACAAATATGGAAGAAAGTATACAAGATTCTATAACAACAAGACAAGAATACTTAGAGGGATTATCAGTACAAGCAACAACTACAACAAATACAACAAATACAACAGAATAAAGAAAGGAATAAAAGTATGAAAAAGATAGGATTTATAGGGACTTACGACAAAACAGATTTAATTTTAAATATTGCTAAAATCTTAACAACAATGGGTAGAAGAGTCATTATGGTAGATTTAACATTAACTCAAAAAGCAAAATATGTTGTACCCGTTATAAATCCTACACTTACATACATTACAAATTTCGAAGATATAGATGTAGCAGTTGGATTTAAAAATGAAAAAGAAATAAAAGGATATTTAGGAATTTCTGAACAAGAAGGTTTACCATATGATATTATGCTAATTGATGTTGATGATTCAGAAGCAGCTAAAGAATTTGATTTACTTAAAGCTGCTAAGAATTATTTCGTAACAGCATTTGATTTATATTCTTTAAAAAGGGGATTAGAGGTATTAAGTAATTTAAAAGAACCAATCAATTTAACAAAGATTTTGTTTGCAAAAGAAATATTAAAAGAAGAAGATGATTATTTAAACTTCCTATCATTAGGATATAAAGTGATGTGGAATGAATATAGAATATATTTTCCGATTGAAAATGGTGATTGGTCAGTACTGGCTGAAAATCAAAGAGTAGCCAAAATAAAATTCAAAAAATTAAGTACACAATATAAAGATAGTTTAGTTTTTATAGCTGGAGAAATCTTAAATGATGTAAGTGAAAATCAAATAAGAAGGGCTGTTAAAACTATAGAAAGAGGAGTATAAAGCATGTCAGTTGTAACTTTTTATAATAGTAGTGTAGAGCAAACAGGAAAAACAATGTCAATTGCTGCAATTGCTACATATATGGCAATAGAACATAATTATAGAATACTGGTCATATCTACAACAAACAAAGAAGACCCTATAAAAAGATGCTTTTGGGAAGAAAAAAAGAAAAAGAAAAATTTAGGGATTTTTGGACCAAATACTGCATTAGAAGTAGAAACAGGTGTAGAAGGTTTAGCAAGAGTAATTAGAAGTAATAAGATTACACCAGATATTATTACAAATTATACAAAAGTTGTTTTTACAGATAGGTTTGAAATATTACTTGGATGTGAAATACCACCAAGTGATGGAACAGTTATTGAAACATTGTATCCTAATATAATTAAGGCGGCAAATCAATATTATGACTTAGTATTTGTTGACTTAGATGAGAATGTGGATGAAGATTCTAAAAAAGAAATTATACATGATTCAGATGTTATCGTTATTAATATGTCTCAAAGATTAAGAAGTATTAATAAGTTTAAAGAAAATAAAGAAAAAAATCAACATCTAGCTTCAAAAAAAGCAGTTATTCTTATAGGAAGATATGATAAATTTTCTAAATATAATGCAAAAAACATATCAAGATATTTAGGAGAAAAAAATCAAGTATTAACTATTCCTTATAACACATTATTTTTTGAAGCAACAGAAGAAGCAGGCGTGCCAGACTTGTTCCTAAGATTTAGGAAAACATTAGATCCAGAAGATAGAAATGCATTTTTTATAGAAGAAGTTAAAAGAGCTTCTGAAAATATAGTATACAGATTACAAGATTTGCAAATGAAAATGTAAAAGAAAGGAGACCTTAGGATGACAATAACAAATATAGTACTAATTTTAGTGGTTATAGGTATTGCTGTATTTGCAGTCTACTATGTCCTAAAAAAGAAAAAGACAGAAGAAGTAGAAAATACAATTAATGTAGATGATAAAACATATACATTAGATGTAATGCAGGCATTTATCAAAAAAAGATTAGATGAGATAACGAAAGTTAATTTGTACGATATAGGTCTTTCAGAAGAAGAATTAAAAAGAAGAAAAAATAAAAAGTACGAATTAAAAAAGGCATTAAAAGGATGTACATATGGAGATGTTAATGACAAAAAATATGTCAAGGAATTGATATATGATCTATTAGCACAAGAATATGGTGTAGATGAAACAAATGTATCAAAAGCAATTCCTTTTGATGTTCCATCTTTATTGACTGCACAAGACAAATTCGATATTTTAATCTATGTATTTAAAAAGGAATTTGGATATGAAGCATTATCTGAATTAATAAAAAAATACAATTTAGATGTATTAAAATATGTCGAAGGAGAAGCAAAACCTTCATATGTTATTACAGAACAAGAAATTAGTGATATATATGAAAAAGAAAATATAACACTATCTTTCTCAGACAAATTATCTGTTATTGTACAGAGAATTTATCAACACTATAAAGGTTATAGCGCAATAGATGAAATTAGAGATATGAATATAGATGGTGTTTCTGGTGGTGTATCAGGTTTACCAGAAAGCTTTTTAAGCCAAGTAGCACAAACAGATGGAGATTATTTAAGCCAAATAGCAGAACATAAAGTACCAAGAGCTTGTGATAGTATTTGGATAATGTTTAGAGGTAAATCTATTCGTTTAGCATTTCTATCATTTGGTACAGAAGCAGAACTAAAAAGAGTATGTCAAAATATTTATAAATATAATAACCCAGGACAATTATCAGATACAAATGGTTATAAAATCAATGAAATGAAAGACGGTTCACGTGTTGTTGTTGTAAGACCATCAATGTCAGAAACATGGGCATTTTTCGTAAGAAAATTCGACGTTAAGAGAGCAGCACTAGAACAAATTGTTCATGGACCAGGAAAAGAAGAAGCAATCGAATTACTAAAATATTTAGTAAAAGGAGCCAGAATTATATCACTTACTGGTGAACAAGGTTGCCGGAAAAACAACAATGCTTATGGCTATGATTGAAAATATTTATGAAACAATGAACCTTCGTATTACAGAAACAGCGTTCGAGTTACACTTAAGAAAAATTTATCCAACAAGAAATATCTTATCAATGAGGGAAACAGAAACAATTTCTGGACAAGACTGTTTGGACGTTCAGAAAAAGACAGATGGTTCTGTTAACATCATCGGTGAGGTTGCAACAGACCCCGTAGCATCTTGGATGATCCAATCTGCACAGGTTGCATCTAAATTCACATTATTTACACACCACGCAAAAACATTCCCAGACTTAGTAACAGCACTTAGAAACTCAATGTTAAGAGCAGGTGTATTCAAAGATGAAAAAACAGCAGAAGAGCAGGTTGTACAAGTATTAAACTTTGATATTCACTTAGTAAAAGACTTTAGAGGAAGAAGATATATTGAAAGAGTAACAGAATGTATTCCAATTGAAGATAAAAATGAATATACCTTTGACCATAAAAATCAAAAAACACTAGAAGGAAAACTAGACAAGTTCTTAGATAATGCTACTTATTACTTTACAAAATCAACAAATAAAGAACTATATAAATATGTAAATATATTGGAATATATAGATGACGAATATGTTATTACCAATAAAATTTCAGACAGCAATATTGCAGAAATGAGAAATAATATGGATTCCGCAGACGCAGAAGAATTCGATAAATTCGTGGAAGAAATATGGGGAAGTTCGCAAAACCAAGCACAAAAAGTATTAACAGGTAAAAAAAGAGGAAGAAAACCAAAAAATGTATAAAGACAAAAGAAAAACAGGAGGTGTGAAATGTCAGAGAATATCATCATGTATATACTAGCAGGCAGTGGAGCTTTATTCGTATTCATTGTGATTGCCTACTTAATTATTAGAAGAAACTTAAATAAGGGTGACGCGAAAACAATAAGAAAATTGAAAGAAGGAACAGAACAGAAGAAATTTTCCACAGAAATTCTTTACCAAAAACTTTATGTATATTTCTTAAAAATTCCAGTCATAAAAAGATACACCTTAAAAATTAGAAGAAGGCTCGAAATTACAAACATAGAAGATGAATACTTAACGAGAAAACAAACAGCGAAAATAATTTCAAAAGCATTACTTGTCGTATTACCGTTTACTATTTTAATTTTAATTCTTACAAGTTCTAATGTTATGCTATTATGTATTTTATTACTATTCGAAGTGTTCTTTATTGAAACACTTGTAGAAGGAATGGTAGATAAAATTGACAATAAAATTTTAAAACAACAGATTGATTTCTTTGCGGAAATTAGACATAGTTATCATGAATATAACATGGTAGAAGAAGCTATTTATGAAGTTGCACAAAATGATGAACTAGAAGTATCAAGACAAGCAGAAAAAATTTATGAAATATTAACTTCTAATGATCCTGAAACAGAATTAGAAAAATATTATGACATTGCACCAAACAGTTATTTAAAGGAATTTGCGGGAATTTCCTATTTAACAAAAGAATTTGGAGATAGAAAAATAGATGGTGCTTCCTTGTACCTTAAAAATTTGAATAATATTACACAAGAAATGCAGTTGGAAATTTTAAAAAGAGATAAATTAGATTATGTGTTTCAAAGTTTATCTCTAATAGCTGCAGTACCTATTATGTTTATTGAGCCATTGAAATCTTGGGCAGTTTCACAATTCTCCTTTACTAATCAATTCTATGATGGAAAAGGTGGAATGATTGTTCAAATTTTAATCCTAATTATTACTTTTGTTTGTTATGTGTTAATCAGAAAATTAAAAGATAGTGGAGATACTTCAAATGGAAAAGTAGGAACTGACAATCCTTGGCAAGCCAAAGTGTATAAAAATCCATTTTTCAAAAAAATCATAGATATATTTATACCTAAGAAAAACTCAAAAGAATATAGAAAAATGGTAAAACTCATGAAAGATTCAGCATCCAAATCTAAAATTGAATGGATATATATCAATAGAATTTGTGCATGTGCTTTAAGTTTTGTGTTATCATTAGCCTTTTTTATACAATTACATGGAATTGCAATTAAAAATGTATATGAAGAACCGACCAGTAATTATGATGTTATGGGGATGGTGTCAGAGGCAGATCAAATAAGAGGAATGGAATTAACAGAACAAGATAATTATTTTTTAGAGATATTTAAAAACAAAAATGATGTCACCAAACAAGATATTATTGAAACAATTTCAGAATCAGAATACTACGAAGGCGTTACAGATGAAAAAATAGAAGAAGATGCAGACAGACTGTATACAAAATTGCAAATTGTAAAAACAGAACATTTACAGTGGTTTGAACTATTGTTAGCAGCAGTAGTTGGATTTGCTGGTTACTATGCACCAGTTGCTGTTCTTGTTTTCCAATCTAAAATGAGACAACTAGAAATGGAAAATGAAGTA
>CALXAE010000054.1 GCA_944386205.1 uncultured Clostridia bacterium | reverse complement strand
ATTTTGTCTCCTACATTGAACATGTAAGTCACTCCTTTCAGCATTTTAATTTATTTGGCAGAAAAAATATAATAAAGTTATGTCAATACCTTTTTATAACTTTATTGGATTTTTTAACCATATCTATTATACAATAAAAAACGGTAAAAGTCAAAGCTAATACCGTTATTTTTTTTATTGTTTTTCGCTATAATCCTTGTGGCTCTAAAGAAAAAAATTTTTTTGATGTTAACAAGTAAATTTGTTTCTTTAGCACCTATTTATTTTGAAGTTGAACCAAATCCTCCAAGTCTTTCCCCTTCTGCCACATCGTTATCTGTTACTAAATATTTTTGGAAAATCGCTTGTCCAATAGCTTCTCCTTTTTTGATAACTACATCTTCTTCTTTTATGTTATAAAAAGCAAACATAATATGACCATCGTTATCAGGATTTCCATAGTAATCTTTATCTACTACTCCTACACTATTTGATAAAATTAATCCTTTCTTTTTTGGATTAGAACTACGATTATATAATAATAACATTTCATCTTCTTGCATATATGCTTTTAGTCCTGTTTTAACTAGTGTTGGGTTCATTCCTTTTTTGAAACTTGGAATTACTGTATCTTCTGCTGCTTCTACATCATATCCTGCACTATATTTTGTTTTTCTAATTGGAAGATGAATTTCTTTATCTTCAAATCCTTTTGCAATTTCAAATCCTCTCTTTTTTTCCATTTTTTATTCCTCCTTTTTTGTTTTGCTATTTACATACTTTTTGTATTTTTTCATAATATCGTCGAAATGTCAAGTGTCATTTTGTCCAATTGGGGACGTTTCATTTTGAGACATTTTTATGTAAAGTTTATTGTTCTTAAAAATATAAATACCAAAGTAAAGTTTCTATTATTTTTATTAGCAAACGGGACTTTACATAAAAATGTCTCAAAATGAAACGTCCCCAATTGGACAAAAACAAAACAGACTACTATTTCGTAGTCTGTTATTTATTTCTATCCTCTTGATTCTACTATCAATTTTATACCTGTCCTGTCTTCTCCTTCTACCTCTACCTCTGCAAATGCAGGTATACATACTAAGTCTACACCAGCTGGTGCTACAAAGCCTCTTGCTATTGCAACAGCTTTTACTGCTTGATTTAATGCACCTGCTCCAATTGCTTGCATTTCTGCCTTGTTTGATTCTTTTACTAATCCAGCGATAGCTCCTGCTACTGAATTAGGGTTTGATTTTGATGAAATTTTTAAAACTTCCATTTTCTTTTGCCTCCTATAATTTTTATTTTTTTGTTGCAACTCTTACAGTTTTTATTTTACAATATCTGGAAATTTGTGTAAAGTATTTTTTCTAAAAATTTATAGGTTTTCATCGCAATAAAACTTTTAATTCGACATTTTTTTAACGCACGTTTTTCTTATTGTGTAGTTTTCACATCTATGCCTCTAAGGCTGCTTTCACTAACACAGCTTTGCTTACATATTAATTCTAGTAATTGTTTTTACTTTGTTTGTATTTTCGTCGACATCAAATATAACACCATTTAACATGCATTCTCCTGTTGCCATCTTGTATTTTTCTGGCAATGCTGTTTCAAATCGTTTTATGGTCACTGCCACATCCATCCCTAGTGCCGAATTTTTTGGTCCTGTCATACCTATATCACTAATATATGCAGTTCCTTTTGGTAATATTCTTTCATCTGCTGTTTGGACATGTGTATGTGTTCCAAAAACCGCTGTAACAGAACCATCTAAATAATATCCCATAGTTACTTTTTCTCCTGTTGCTTCTGCATGGAAGTCTACAAAAATGATATCTACTTTTTCTTTTATCTTCTTTATGATGTCTTTAGCAATTAAAAACGGATTATCTGATAAGATGTTGATATAAACACGTCCTATTAGATTTATAACTGCTATTTTTTTATTTTTACACGTATATATTCCATATCCTTTTCCTACAACACCTTTTGGATAGTTTGCTGGTCTTATTAATTTTGGATGGTCAATAAATTTAAAAATTTCTTTTTTGCCCCATGTATGATTTCCCATCGTAACGACGTCAACATTTTGAGAGATGATATCATTAAAGTTTTTTTCAGTTATTCCCATTCCCTCTGCTGCATTCTCTCCATTAACAATAACAAAATCAATTTCTTCTTTTTGCCTTAACTGATACAATTTATTTTTTAATTCTTTAATTCCTGCTTCTCCAATAATATCTCCGATTGCTAATATTTTCAAATTAATTCCTTCTTTCTTTTTTTATCTTTTCTATCATACTATATTTCTTCTAATTCTGCAAGTTTAAAGTCGAGTCGACACAAAAAATTGCGTATCAATTTTTTCTGTGCAACGTTTTTTTGTTGAATAGAAAAAAGCGATTTTTCTTATTCAACAAAAATAGAACCCAAATCTGGGTTCTATCTTTCTATTTCGCATAATCTACTGTTCTTGTTTCTCTAATAACATTAACTTTAATTTGTCCTGGATAATCCATTTCACTTTCAATTTTCTTAGCAACATCTCTTGCTAATATTGTCATTTGGTCATCGTTGATTTTTTCTGGTTTTACCATTACTCTAATTTCACGACCAGCTTGTATAGCAAAAGATTTTTCAACGCCATTGAATGAATCTGCAATTTCTTCAAGATTTTGTAATCTTTTAATATATGCTTCTAATGTTTCTCTTCTAGCACCTGGTCTTGATGCTGAAATTGCATCTGCTGCTTGTACTAAAACAGCTTCTAATGTTTGTGGTTCAACATCTCCATGATGAGCTTCTACCGCATTGATAACTAATGGATTTTCTTTATATTTTTTCAATATTTCCACACCAATTTCTACATGTGTTCCTTCCATGTCGTGGTCTAATGCTTTCCCAATATCATGTAATAGTCCTGCTCTTCTAGCACGTTTGGCATCTAATCCTAATTCTTCTGCCATAATTCTTGCTAAGTTTGAGACTTCTATTGAGTGATTTAATACATTTTGTCCATAACTTGTTCTATATTTTAATTTTCCTATTAGTCTCACAATATCTGGATGTAATCCAATGACACCTGTTTCTAATACAGCTCTTTCTCCCTCTTCTTTAATTGTTGTATCTAACTCTTCTTTAGCCTTTTCTACCATTTCTTCAATTTTTGCTGGATGAATTCTTCCATCATCAATTAACTTCTCTAAAGCAATTCTTGCAACTTCTCTTCTTAAAGGATCAAATCCTGATAATACGACAGCTTCTGGTGTATCATCGATTATTAAATCAATTCCTGTTAATGTTTCTAATGCTTTTATGTTTCTACCTTCTCTACCAATAATTCTTCCTTTCATATCATCATTAGGAAGTGGTACTATAGATACGGTGGTTTCTTGTGAATGATCTGCTGCACATTTTTGTACTGCATAACATAAAATTTCTTTAGCATTTTTATTGGCATCTTCCTTTGCTTTTTGATCTTTTTCTCTAATTAATGCTGCTTTTTCTGCTGTCAATTCCTTATCCATTTCTGCAAGCAATCTTTGTTTTGCTTCTTCTTTACTTAAAGATGCTATCTTTTGAAGTTCGACCATTTCTTGTTCATGTAGCCTATCTAATTCTTCTTTTTCTTTTTCAATATTTAGTCTGTCGTTCTCTAATTCTTTTTCCTTTTTTTCAAAATTCTCTGAACGCCTTTCTAAATTTTCCTCTTTTTGAATAAGTCTTGCTTCTTGTTTTTGTATTTCGCCTCTTCTTTCTTTAATCTCTTGATCTAATTCTTTTCTATTGTTCATAATTTCTTCTTTAGCTTTAAAAATCTCTTCTTTCTTAAGATTTTCTCCTTCTTTTTTCGCTAAATCGATTAATCTTTTTGCTTCATTTTCTGCTCCTTGAATTTTAGATTCTGCAACTTTTTTTCTGTATATCATTCCTACTAGAAATCCTATTGCAAGTGAGATTAAGACAGCGGCGATAATGATTACAATAGTCATAATCATACACCTCTTTCTTATTTAATTTTCAATGTTCGAAATAAATATATATGTTTTTTTAAATATATTTTTTCCTACAGTATATATTTTATCTTTATTATTGTAAACTGTCAAGTATTTTGACATAAAAACCATAATTAGAGTTGAAATAAAAAAGTATGTGTTAAAATTTTTTAATTTTATTAACACACACTTTTTTTAATTGCATAGAAAAATTCTGTTTTTATTTTAATCCATATAGATTTTCCCATATCAAAAAGTCTTAACTCATTTTTTATTAAAATACATAATTAAGTGTTCGATTGTCTTTTTATCTACTTCAGACAATTTTTCATAACCTGCTAAAGGATATGCTAGACTCTTATTTTCAGTTATTGATAGATATTCACTAAAGACTTGGTCTAAACTAATTTTAAAAATATTACATATTTTGATAAGTACTTCATAAGATGGTTTTGCTCTATCTTGTTCAACATCACTGATATATCTAACTGACACCTCTACCTTTTCTGCCAGTTGTTCTTGTGTATATCCATTACTTTTTCTGATTGTTTGAAGTTTTTTTCCGATTTTTATTGTACTTGGTTTTCTCATGACTATCACCTTTTATTTTTTTGTTTATCTTATCAAATTTTGTCACATGTATAAATGAAGTATTTTCGTATGCATGTATAATTTATTTCTGTTGGTCGTTAGGGACGTGCCTAAATGGACAATTTTTGTCCAAAAGGGACAGACCTTAATTTATAGAATATTTTATTATCCTTATCTTAATTAAGATCTTTCAAATATTCTTCTAACAGTTTGTCTAACTTTTTTCTTTGTTTTTCTATTTCTTCTTTTTCTTTATTTAAACTTATCATGTTTTCTAATATTTCCAACTCTTTTTTATATTATCTTTTAAATCATTCATATCATTTCACCTCTTCTTTAGTTTTTACCATATTTAAATTCCTATTCAAAAAAACTAGTTTACTTTTTTTGCAAACTAGTTTTCTATTTAATATTAATTATTTTTATCTCTATACACTTTTACAATATCTTTAAATGTCATTTTGGTTCCATAATTTAAAATTGCATTTGAATAAATTTTGATTGCCACTTTTGCAATGATTAATATTGTTATAACCAGCACAACAATTGATAATACAATTTCAGAAGTTGACGCAATTCCCATCATGATCCTAAATGGCATACAAAATGGAGATGAAATTGGGAAAATTGCTGCAAATTGGTTTAGCTCGCTTGTTGGATTCATCATAGTAAAATATGATAGGTAAAATCCGACAACAGCAAGTATTGCAACCGGTGTATTTGCTGATTGTATATCTTCTGGTTTGCTTACTGTTGAACCTGTTAAAGCATATAGTAAAGCATAAGCAAAATATCCTAAGATAAAGTACACAATTGTCATTATTGCCAAATATGGTGTCATCATAGACATATCTAAAACAGCATTTAATAATTCTGGCTCTAAGAATAGATTTGCTGATATCAATGCCACAGCAACAATCACACATATTTGTATTAATCCTACAATACCAATACCAATGGTTTTTCCTAATACGATTGTTCTTGGTGATGTAGAAGTAACTAACGTCTCCATAATTTTTGATGTCTTTTCTGTCGTAATAGAACTTGATACTTGATATGCACAGAAGTATATTGCATAGAATAAAACTATGGACAATAGCATGATAACAACTATGTTTCCACTTACTTCTTGTTCTTCTGTTTGTTCTATTGTAAATTCAAAATTTGGAGATAAACTTGCGATTTGTTCTTGTGTTAGTCCCAATTTTGAAATCTGTAAATTGGTATATAATGTATTTATGGCATTTATTAAATCTTCTGGAACAGAAGCTACTTGTGTCATATTTTCTACAATATATCTTAATGTATATGTTCCGTCTTCTTTTTGTGCAATTATTATTGCTTCATCTATATCTTTGTTTTCTATTCGACTTTTTATATCTTCAAAAGAAACATCATTGTTAGCCACTTGAACATTATATCCTAATTCCATATAATTTAAACTTGGTAAAGTTCCTTCAAATAAGTTTGTACTATCTACAATTAAGAGCTTTGTTTCTCCAACATTTTCATTATCTCCTGTAATTGCTTCCATAATATTTGGTATATTAAATCCTATGACAATTAATACTAAAATAATTAATGTTGATATAATAAAAGATTTTCTTTTTGCCATATCTTTTATTGTAAATGCAATAACTGTTCCTAAATCTCTCATATTACTTTATTCCTTTCTTTATATAATATAATTCTAAAAAGAATTAGTATATTGCTAGGCAAACAAGATTAAAATCAATGAGGCGTGCTATTTGCACGTCGATTTGATTTTAATTGCAGTTTAACGACGCAAGATGCTGATTATTTTTAGAATTACCCCACCTTTTCTATAAAAATATCATTAAGTGTTGGCTTCTTAATCTCAAACTTATCTACTTCTATATGATTTGTAACCAATCTTTCCAACAATTGGTGAGCTTTTTCCTCAGAATCAATTTTAATAGAATATTCATTATTTTTAGAAAATTCAATTTCCATATTAAATTCTTTAATGTATTCATCTATATTTTTATCTGTTGATAATTCTAATCGATTCGCTTTATATCCTTCTTTTATTTCTTTCAAGTTACCTTGCAAAACCGTCTTTCCTTTATTTAATATCAAAATATCTGTACAGAATTCTTCAATCGATGCCATTTGATGACTAGACATGATAATATATTTTCCTTCTTTTACTAAATCAATAATAACATTTTTTAAAATTTCAGAATTGACTGGGTCTAAACCACTAAATGGTTCATCTAATACAATTAATTCTGGGTCATGAATAATCGCTGTCATAAATTGAATTTTTTGTTGATTACCCTTTGACAATTTCTCAGCTGGCATTGGTATATATTCTTCTACTTTCAATACTTTTGCCCATTTTTTTATAGCCTCATCTGCATCTTTTTGATTCATACCTTTTAATTTTGCAAAATACATCAATTGGTCATATATTTTTGTTTTTGGATACACACCTCTTTCTTCTGGTAAATATCCAAAATTTACACTCTTTCTTTCAACTTTTTTACCATTCCAGGTAATTTCACCAGTATCTTTTTTAATAATTCCTAATAACATTCTAATTGTAGTTGTTTTACCAGCACCATTTGTACCAAGCAAACCAAACACACCTGGCTTATCCAGTTCAAATGAAATATTATCTACTGCTTGTTTGCCAACAAACTTTTTAGAAACATTTTCTAGTTTTAATCCCATCTCTTATCCTCCTTTGGTTCTTTGGGGACGTGCCAAAATGGACAGTCCTCTCGTTTTTCTCATGTATTATATTATTTAATCTCTACATTTACAAGAGTTTTATGACAATTTGTTATCATTTGTCACAATCTTAATAATTATACTCTTTAGTAAATTTTATGATTTTAAATAATTAACTATTGTAGACTTAGACAGTTGTAATATTTCAGCCAATACTATATTAGACACATTTACTTTTTTCTTTATATATTTTACCATACTTTCCATATCTTCTTTGTTTCTACATATTGTTAAATTATGCTCATTTTCATATTTGCTTATTAATTCTTTAATAAACGTCTCTTTATCTTCAGCGGTATCTAAAAAATCGGATTTTAATATTAAATTTCCATTATCAACTTTGGGAAATTCAATCGAATGATTAATTTTTTTATAAATTTCATCTAATATATTATTTGACTCATCTTTTTTCTTAAAATCTTGGAAATTAGAATAAATATACTCTTCAGGACTTAAAACCATTTTCGCTCTTACAGGATTATTAAAAATATATTTGATACAATTTATTAATTGTCTTTCACTTAATATCGGTTGACTTTTATATCTATTTCTGAAAACAATTCCTACTCTTTCATTTATATAATTATAATACATTTGTAATGATAAAAAAAGAGACATTAATTTTATCTTTTATTAATATCCCTTTTTTATTAGAATTTTCATTTGCTGATTATAAGGTGTGTCCCTTTTGGACAAAAATTGTCCATTTTGGCACGTCCCCAACAGCCTAACGTTCTACATCAACTTTCAAATTCTCTCCATTAATATTCGTATCTGTGTACTCTCTTCCTTCTTTGTTATAGAAAATATTATTAGCCAATGTATCATTTTTAATGGTTTCTTCATATTTTTTGATAACAGCTTCTACTTTTTCGTTTCCTGCTACATATAGATTAATTCTGTCTAATACTTCAAATCCACTGTCTTTTCTCATGTTTTGTACTTTTGATAGTACTTCTCTTAGAATTCCTTCTTCTGCTAGTTCTGGTGTGATAGTTGTGTCTAATACAACACCAATTTCGCCTTCCCCACTAAATGCAAATCCTTCTTTTCCTTGCATTGTTACTAGTAAGTTTTCTGCATTTAGTCCAATTTGTGTGTCATCTATTTCAATGTATTCTGTGCCTCCGTTTTTTACAGTGTTTGCTAAATCCATTTGATTTTTCTTTGCAATTTCTTCTTTAATTCTAGGAATTAGTTTACCATATTCTTTTCCTAGCACTGGTAAATTTGGTTTGATTTCGAAGTTTACGTATTTAGACATTTCTGCTCCTAATACAACTTCTTTGACATTTAATTCTTCTTTTACAATGTCTGCATAATATTCTGGAAGTGTGTCTATTGAAATTAACATTTCTGATAATGGTTGTCTGTTTTTGATGTTTACAGAGTTTCTTGCACTTCTTCCTAGTTTTACAATTTTATATGCTAAGTCCATTTCTTTTTCTAAGTTTTTATCAATTACTTTTTCGTCTACTTCTGGCCATGAGCATAAATGAATACTTTCAGGTGCTGTTTTATCTAGGTTTACAACTAAGTTTTGATAGATTTCTTCTGTCATGAATGGTACAAATGGTGCTGATACTTTGCATAAGTCTACTAATACTTTGTATAGTGTTACATATGCTCCGATTTTCTCATCATTTAATCCTTGATTCCAGAATCTTTCTCTGTTTCTTCTAACATACCAGTTTGATAAACTGTCTGTGAATTCTTCGATTTCTAATGCTGCTCCTGTAATGTCATAAGTATCTAGTTTATTATCTACATCTTTGATTAATGTATTTAATTTTGAAATAATCCATTTATCCATAATATTTGTAATTTTGAAGTCTTTATATTTTAATGGATTGAATTGGTCAATTTCTGCATATAACACATAGAATGAATAAACATTCCATAATGTACTTAAAAATCCTCTTTGTGTCTCTTTTACATTGTCTAATCCTAATCTTGTTGGTAACCATGGGGCACTACAAGTATAGAAATGCCATCTTGTTGCATCTGCTCCTACTGTGTTTAGTAATTCCATTGGGTCTACACCATTTCCTTTTGATTTAGACATTTTTTGTCCTTTTTCATCTAGAACATGACCTAAAACCACACAGTTTTCAAATGGTGTTTTGTTAAATAAGGCGGTTCCTACTGCTGTTAATGTATAGAACCATCCTCTTGTTTGGTCAACAGCTTCTGAGATAAATTGTGCTGGGAAGTTGTTGTCAAACATTTCCTTGTTTTCAAATGGATAATGCCATTGTGCAAAAGGCATTGAACCTGAATCAAACCAACAGTCAATAACTTCTTTTGCTCTATGCATTTTTTTACCACATTTTGGACATTTCAAATATACATTATCAATATATGGTTTATGAAGTTCTATATCTTCTGGTACATCAATTCCTTTTTCTTTTAGTTCTGCAATTGAACCAATACATTCTCTATGTCCACAGTTTTCATCCTCACAAGTCCAGATTGGTAGTGGTGTTCCCCAATATCTATCTCTTGAGATTCCCCAGTCGATAACATTTTCTAGGAATTTTCCAAATCTTCCTGTTTTAATTGTCTCTGGATACCAGTTTACTTTGCTATTGTTTTCAACTAATTCATCTCTTAGTTTACTCATAGCAACAAACCAACTTTCTTTTGGATAATATAAAAGTGGTGTGTCACATCTCCAGCAATGTGGATATGAGTGCATATGTTTTTCTTTGCTAAATAATTTATTTTCTTGTTTTAACCATTTACAAATATCTTCATTACAATCTCTTACAAATCTTCCAGCCCATGGCTCTACTTCTTTTACAAATTTTCCTTCTTTATCTACTAAATTGATAAAAGTAATACCATTTTGTTTTGCAACAAAACTATCATCTTCACCATAAGCAGGTGCAATATGAACAATACCTGTACCATC
>CALXAE010000053.1 GCA_944386205.1 uncultured Clostridia bacterium | reverse complement strand
GAAGAAGTTATGAATCAATTAAAATAATAGGGACGTGCCAAAAAGTGATGACTTTGGGGACGGAGCAAAAAATCATCATTTATTCTATAAAATGTTTTATAAAAATCTTTATAGAAATGATGATTTTTTGCTCCGTCCCCAAAGTCATCACTTTTTTAACAGCCCAAATTTAAGAAAAAATTAATAAATTTAGTAAAAATACTGTATTTTTTTAAAATATATGATAGAATATCTCTGATAAGAATATAGATAGGAGAGTGGAAAAATTGTCAGAGGCAAAATATAAAAGAGTACTATTAAAACTAAGTGGAGAAGCATTAGCAGGAGAACAAAAGACAGGAGTAGATGCAAAAACAGTAGGAGCCATATGTGACAAAATTAAAGAAGTAGTAGATATGGGAGTACAAGTAGCCATTGTTGTAGGAGGTGGAAACTTCTGGAGAGGAAGAAATGGACATCAAATGGAAAGAACAACAGCAGATTACATGGGGATGTTAGCAACTGCTATGAATGGTCTAGCATTACAAGATGCATTAGAAGCAAGAGGTATTCATTCAAGAGTACAAACAGCTATTGAAATGAGAGAAATTGCAGAACCATTCATACAAAGAAAGGCAGAAAAACATTTAAATAAAGGAAGAGTTGTTATTTTTGCTGGTGGTACAGGACACCCATATTTTACGACAGATACAGCAGCAGTATTAAGAGCAACAGAAATCAAAGCAGATATTATTCTTTTAGGAAAAGCAATAGATGCCGTATATTCTGCTGACCCAAAAATTCAACCAGACGCAATCAGATTTGAAGAAATATCATATTTAGATGTTTTAAATAAAGATTTAAAAGTAATGGACTCAACAGCCACAGCTATGTGTAGAGATAATAACATACCATTATTGGTATTTGGAATAGCAGATCCAGAAAATATTGTAAAAGCAGTAAAGGGTGAAAAAATAGGAACCATTGTAAGTTAGGAGATAGAAAATATTAGAGGAAACTCCAAAAATAAAAAAGAATAGAAAAATTTAGGAGGAATATAATTATGGATTATGAAGATTTAAAAGAAAGAATGGGAAAAACCATTAATAATTATTCAGAAAAATTAGCAGAAGTAAGAGCAGGAAGAGCAAATCCTGCTATACTAAATAAAATAAAAATAGACTATTATGGAACACCAACACCAATCAATCAAGTTGCTGGAATCTCTGTTCCAGAAGCTAGATTAATTGTTATTCAACCATGGGATATGAGTGTGCTAAAAGAAATTGAAAAAGCAATTCTAGCATCAGATATTGGAATTAATCCAAATAATGACGGAAAAGTCATAAGACTAGCTTTTCCTGAATTAAATGAAGAGAGAAGAAAAGAATTGGTAAAAGATATCAAAAAAATGGCAGAGGAAGCAAAAGTTGCAGTAAGAGCCATTAGAAGAGATGGCATAGAAGAAGCAAAAGCAGAACAAAAAGAAGGAACAATGACAGAAGATGAATTAAAACAAGCAGAAAATGAAATCCAAAAGATAACAGATAAACATGTTGAAGAAATTGATGAAATATTAGCAAAAAAAGAAAAAGAAATTATGAGTGTTTAGAAAAGTTGATAAAGAAAAAGTATAATCACAAAATTTATTGATAAATAAATCATTTGAATTTGCAAAAACAGAAAGGTTAAAAAAAGATGGATTTTAAAGAAGAATTAAAAAAATATCAGGAAATAATAAATTGTGAACTAGAAAAATACCTTAGAAAAGAACAATGTCCAGAAGAAATTTTGAACCAATCTATGGAATATAGCCTAATGGCAGGAGGAAAGAGATTAAGACCTATTTTAGTAGTAGCAACTTACAGATTATTCCGCAAAGATATCGAAACTTGTATGCCATTTGCAGTAGCGATTGAAATGATACACAATTTTTCTTTAATCCATGACGATTTACCCGGAATTGACAATGATGATTTTAGACATGGTAAACCAACCAATCATAAACAATTTAATGAAGCAACAGCCATACTTGCAGGAGATGGTTTGTTAAACCAAGCATATATTGTAATTGGTAATACATTACAAAATACGAAAAATGAAGAACTACATACAAAGATAACTGTATTTCAAGAATTTTCAAAAGCAGTTGATAGAATGATTGCAGGAGAATTTGTTGACACAGAATTTGAAGGAAAACCAATTTCAGAAGACTATTTAGACTATATTCATAAAAACAAAACAGGTGCATTATTAACCTTATGTGTTAGAATGGGAGCTATATTAGCAGAATCTTCTAAAGAGGATTTGGATAGATTAACGTCTTATGCAGAAAAAATGGGGTTGGCATTTCAAATTAAAGATGATATATTATCAGAAGAGGGAAATGAAGAAATTTTAGGAAAGCCAGTAGGAAATGACAAAAAGTTAGGTAAATGTACATATGTTTCTAAATATGGCTTAGATGAGGCAAAAGAAAAATTAGCAAAATTAACAAAAGAAGCAATAGAAGAATTAAAACCATATGGAGAAAAAGCAGAATTCTTAATAGAATTAGCGAACTATATTGAAGAACGTAATAAATAAGAGGGAGAATAAAACATGTTTGATAAAAATCATATGCCAAGACATATTGCAATTATTATGGATGGAAATAGAAGATGGGCAAAAGCACAAGGAAAAAATGCAAGTTTTGGACATAAAGAAGGAGCTAAAACATTAGAAAAAATTGTTAGATATGCTAATAAAATTGGACTAGAATATATAACAGTTTATGCATTTTCTACAGAAAATTGGAAAAGAGCAGAAGATGAAGTAAAAGCACTAATGATGTTATTACAAAATTATTTAGATGATTATGCAAAACGAGCAGATACAGAAAATATACGTGTAAAAATATTAGGAGATATTACGGCTTTATCACAAGGAATGCAAAAAAGCATTTTAAATTGTATGGAAAGAACAAAAAATAATACAGGCGTTACATTTAATATTGCTTTAAATTATGGTGGAAGAGATGAAATCATAAAAGCAATTAAGCAAATTGCCAAAGATGTGAAAGACGAAAAAATAAATATAGATGATATTTCAGAAGAAATGGTTTCAAATAATCTATATACAAAAAATCAACCAGACCCAGATTTGTTAATTAGAACAAGTGGAGAATTACGATTAAGTAATTTCTTACCATGGCAATTGGTATATAGCGAATTTTTATTTATCGATAAAAATTGGCCAGATTTTACAGAAGAGGATTTAGATAATGCTATTATAGAATATCAAAAAAGAACCAGAAAATTTGGAGCAAATTAAAAATAAAAAAGAGGAGTTTGATATGGATATAAAAAGAATTACATCAGGATTATTAGGATTTCCGCTAGTCGTAATCGTATTAATTATTGGAAATGTATATGTAGTAGATGTTGCTTTAACAATCATTGCCATATTGGCAATGGACGAATATTTTAACGCAATTTCAAAAATTGCCAAGCCAGTTAGATGGCTGGGCTATCTTAGTTGTATAAGTATTGCACTAATACATATAATTCCAGAAAACTATTTAGTAACAGCTTCTATTTTAGCAATTCCAGTATTATTGTTAATATCATTTATACAGGTTATTGTAACAGAAATGAAGACCAGTTTTAAAGATATAGCATATACACTTTTTGGAATTTTATATGTTGTGATGTTAATTATGTTTTTTGCCAAAATAAATGGAATGGAAAATGGTAATATTCTTATCTGGTATGCAATTATTGCCGCATGGGGAACAGATATATTTGCCTATTTCATTGGGAAACATTTTGGAAAACACAAATTTAGTAAAATTAGTCCTAATAAATCGATAGAAGGATGTATAGCAGGAACCATAGGGGGTATAATCCTTATGCTAGCCTATACATATATTGCAAATACTTTCTGGGGAATGGAATATTCATATATAGCAATTGGTATTATCGGATTAATATTAAGCTTAATTGGGCAAGTAGGGGACTTTGCAGCCTCTAGTATTAAACGATATGTGGATATAAAAGATTATAGTAATTTAATTCCAGGGCATGGAGGTATGTTAGACAGAATCGATAGCTTAATATTTTTAGCACCATTTGCCTATGTATTATTTATGTTTATTTAAAATGTCCAATTGGGGACGTTTCTTTTTGAGACATTTTTATGTTAATTGATTAGTAAGGAGGAAAATTTGATAACTTTTATTATAACAGCTATAAAAATAATCATATTATTAGGATTTTTGATTATCATACATGAACTTGGTCACTTTATAGTGGCCAAACTTTGTAATGTCAAAGTAAATGAATTTTCTATTGGTTTTGGACCAGGTATCTGGAACAAACAAGGAAAAGAAACAAAATATTCATTAAGAGCAATTCCATTACGGTGGATATGTTAGTATGGAAGGAGAAGATGAAGCATCAGAAGATGATAGGTCATTTTCAAAAGCAAGTATTCCTAAAAGAATTGCCATATGTGCAGCAGGAGCAATTGTCAATATTTTGTTTGCTATAATTGTATATTTTATCCTAATGGCAACATCAGGTGTTTACATTTCAAATGAGGTAGATTCTACCATTCCGGGATATGTAGCAGAACAAGTGGGAATTCAAAGTGGAGACAAAATCATAAAACTAAATGGAGAAAAAGTTAACAACAAGTATGATCTAGATGATATAATGGAACAAGCAAACGGAGAAGAAATAGCTGTAACAATTGATAGAAATGGAGAAACATTAGAATTGACAATAACACCTACAGAAGTACAATCAAAAGTAACCGGTATGTATTTAGATGAAAAATGTCAAGTTATCATGGTAGAAAAAGGTAGTAGCAGTGAAAGACAAGGTATACAAGCAAATGATGTTATCACAAAAATCAATAACGAAGAAACCAATGGAGATACAAACAAAATCATAGAAGTATTACAACAACAAGGATTAGGAACTATTCTATTAACTGTTCAAAGAGGAGATGAAGAAATAAATATAGAATTTACACCAGATTATGTATCAACATATTATTTAGGTGTCAACATGAGAATGGCGCCAGACACATTTGGAAATAGATGTTTTTATGGATTGGTTGAAACAAAAGAATTTATCGTTTCTATTGTTGACAATGTAAAACAATTATTTACTGGAAGAGTTGGCGTAGATCAAATGACAGGACCAATTGGAATTGGAGAAATGGTATCACAAACAAATGGAATTAGAGAATTTATATCTTTAATGGCATTAATATCTATTTCATTAGGAGTTACAAATTTATTGCCAATTCCGGCCTTAGATGGTGGAAAAATCTTAATTTTACTTATAGAAGCTATTAGAAGAAAACCAATGAAACCAGAAAATGAAGTGAATATACAATTACTAGGCTTTTCAATATTAATTGCGTTATCAATTTATGTTTCTTACAATGATATATTACGATTATTTTAAGGTTAAAAATTGCCCAAATGGCTTGACAGCATAGCAAGTAAGGATTACAGTTCTTAACGAATTTTATTATCTTAAAGTCATATTATAATATTTTATTCATTAAATGGCTGGCGTTACAGAATATACAAATTCTAACATTATAAAGCAGGCACCTCTCACAGCAAGTCTGAGATTCTCCTACTTGATAATGTAAGAATTTGTAATATTCTTTCACTAGCACATTTAATTTCATAAAATATTATAATATGACTTTTGAATTTACAAAAATATTAAAAAACTGTAAACCTTACCTTTATGCAATCGGGCAATTGGCAATTTCTAACCTTTTTTATAGTAAAAAGAAAATAAAAGGGCAATTTCTTGACTAAAAAAAGTGCTAATGATATAATGATAATGTCAAAAAATATACAAAAATGTAAAAAGTTAACA
This sequence comes from uncultured Clostridia bacterium, assembly GCA_944386205.1. Taxonomy (GTDB): domain Bacteria; phylum Bacillota; class Clostridia; order TANB77; family CAG-508; genus CAG-269. The sequence continues at coordinate 4,522 of CALXAE010000053.1, read as the reverse complement.
ATATAGATAAACCAAAGAATTTAGAAGGAGAAAAACAATGAGAAAATTAGGAATAATAAAATTTATTTCAATTGTATTAATTTTAACATTAGTAGCATATAGTTTAATATCGTTATTAAACAACAAAACATATGCTGTTTCACAAAGCATTAGTTCAGACATTGACGGAATTGATGAGTCATTATACCCAGGATTTAAAGAGAAAATAAAAAGTTTACAAGCCCAATATCCAAATTGGACATTTAAAGTATTTTATACAGATTTGGAATGGAGCGATGTTATAGCAAATGAATATACCGGACATAATTCAGGACCAAGAAATATGATACAAGCAACTAGCAATTATCAAGGAGCATGGATTTGCCCAATTTGTTCTTATTCAAATGGTATCTGGAGATGTGCTTCACAACAAGCAATCGAATACATGATGGATCCAAGAAATTCATTAAATTCATCAGATATTTTCCAATTTGAAGAATTAACATTAAATGGCTGTGACATGAATGCTATTAATACAATGATAGATGGTACATTTTTAGCAGGACATGCCAATGAAATTGCAAATTCAGCAAATGCTACGGGAATTAATCCATATTATATCATTGCAAGATTAATACAAGAACAAGGAAGAAATGGTTCTGCAACATCTTCAGGAGCAAGTGGATATTACAATCCATTTAATATAGGTGCAACAGGAAATTCTGATGCCGAAGTTATTGAAAACGCAATTAATTATGCTAGAAATCATGGATGGGATACTTTAGAAAAAGCTATTACAGGCGGAATTAATTTTATAGCAAGTAGTTATATTAACAGAGGACAAAATACATTATATTTACAAAAATTTGATGTAGACAATTCATCTAATGGGTTATATTGGCATCAATATATGCAAAATTTAATGGCAGCACAAAGTGAAGGGACAACACTAAGAAATACATATTCAAGTACAAACTCTATCAGTTCATCACATACATTTATTATTCCATTATACAAAAATATGCCAAGTACAGCATGTAGTAGACCAAATGGAGACAGCAATGCAACTGTATCAGGAGATATCGTAAAAGTAAACTCAACAACAGGATTGAATTTAAGAAATTCACCAGCAGGTTCAGTAATAGGAGCAGTATCTAGTGGAGAAATTGTTACAAGAATAGAGAAAGCAACTTCAAAAGTATCAGGAACCTATTGGGATAAAATTAGAAGGTCTAATGGACAAGAAGGATATGTTGCAAGAGAAACGTATGAAAATGAATCAGAATACAAATTATATTTGTTACCATTAAGTGATGAAGGAAGTACAGATAATAATGGTGGTGGAAATACTGTTAGTTATGGTTTAGGAGATATAAATCATGATGGAAATGTCAACTCAGCAGATGCATTACTAATATTACAATATAGTGTCGGATTAACAGCAATTGATACTAACTTAGGAGATGTAAACCATGATGGAAATGTAAATTCAGCAGATGCATTGATGATATTACAATACAGTGTTGGATTAGTAGAATTTTAGTTAATAGAGAGGAAAGCGTATGAAGAAGAGGATAATTAATAATTATAAAATTGCGATTACATTAATATTAAGTATATTATTTATATTAATAAACTATAATGTATCAAAAGGAAGTTATTCAGCAAGTGATGCAACAACAACTGTTGGATCAAATGTTTCTATTTCAATAGTATCAACAGAAGGATTACAAAATTTTGATATTTCTTTATCAAATGCAGGTGGATTAAACTTTTCTTCTGTTTCAACATCAGGAATTAGCAATGGTGGAAGTGTTTCATATGCAGGATTGGGATCACCAATTACAAATTTAGCCACATATACATTTCAAGCACCAAGTACACCTGGAACATACACAGTAAGCTTTAATGTAAATGGAACAACAGTTAATTCAACTGTTGTAGTAAATAGTGCAAGCACAAATACAGGAAATTCATCAGGTAGTTCAACAGGAAATTCATCAACAGGAAGTTCGTCAACAGGTAGTACAGGTTCTACTGGAAATACATCAAGCAGTTCTACAACAGCGACTGAATCAAGTAATGCTAATTTAAGTAATTTAGGAATTAGACCAAATGACTTTTCAGGATTTAGACCAGGAACAACAACATATAATGTAACTGTTCCAGAGGATGTAGAAAGTGTAGAAGTATATGCAACAGCACAAGATTCAGGAGCAACCATATCTGGAACAGGAAATAAAACACTTGAATATGGAGCAAATGCCCTAAATGTAGTTGTAACAGCAGAAGATGGAACAACAAAAACATATACTATTAATGTAACAAGAGAAGGATCAGAACAGAGTGAAGAACAACCAGAAGAGAATACAGAAAATACAGAAGTTGTAAACGGATTATCTAATATTACAATCAAAGATGTAGAACTAGAGCCAGCATTTTCAGTAGATGTATATGAATATACTGTGGACTATATCGGAGAAGCAACATCCTTAGATATACAAGCAGTTGCAACAGACCCAAGTTATACAGTAGAAATATTAGGAAATGAAGAACTAAAAGAAGGAGAAAATACAATTACAATTTTAGTTTCTGATAGTGAGGGAAACAATGTAGCAACATATCAGCTTACTGTAAATAAATCACTTGTTGATGAAGAAGCTTTGGCAAGAGAAGAGGAACAAAGACAACAAGAAGAACAAAGAAGAATGTTTATGATAGCAGGAGGAATTATTGCTGTAATTGTAATTATTGTTATCATAATTATTATAAAACGTAGAAGAAATAGAGCATATGCGGAAGAATTTTCAGGAGTTCCATTTGCAGGAATAAATGATGAAGATGACTATTATGATGATTATAATTCAAATGACCAATATGATGATTATGACAATGATATAGATACACAAAATAATCAATTTCCAGAGAAAGAAAACCAAGCTACATATCTAGAAGACAATGGAGATACACAGAATGTGCAAGATTATGATGATATGCAAGAAAGTGAAACATTACAAAGACCTAAATTTTTAAATAATCAAGTAGATGATAAAGAATTACAAGAAAAAGAAAGAGCTAAACAGGAATTTCTAAAAGGATATGATACAGGGGAAAGCTACGATTATGATGACGACTATGAGGATGAAAAACCAAGAAAGAGAAAAAAAGGAAAAAGGTTTAAATAAAATAATAAAAAGGGGACACGCCAAAAGGACAAAAAATTGTCCATGGGGTGTCCTTAAAAAGTTGATTTAATAATTGAAAAAATTAGGAAGGATATGGTATAATAAAAAACATGAATAGAGAAAGTAATTTTAAAGAAATCATAAATAATTTCATAAGAAATATAAAAGAAATTGTAAGTAGAATTCCCAAAAAAGCAAAGATAGTTATTGTAGTGATATTGATACTTATTCTAATTAGTTCTTTAATTTTTATATGGATTAGAGAAAGTCAAAAACAAAAATATGAACAATATGATGGCGAAAATTTGAATGAAAGTAAATATCCAGGTTATAAGGAATTGATAGATGCTTTGCTAGAAGAACATCCCAACTGGACATTTACCTTGTTTTACACAAAATTGGATTGGGAAGAAGTCATTGCAAATGAAGGACATAAAGATAACACATTATATCCAACAAATTTAATTCCAGATTCATCTGACTATCCAGAGGATTGGAAATGTGAGATAGACAGAGACAGGACATTTGATAATGGAACATGGCTATGTGCCTCTGATAAAGCAATAAAATACCAAATGGATCCTCGAAATATCTTAAATGATGACAACATATTTCAATTTGCAGAATTAAAATATGTAGAAGGTGCACAAACAGAAGAAGGAATAAATGAAATAACAGAAGGTTCTTTCCTAGAAGGAGACAGCATAACAGAAGCATTGCTACAAGCAGGTAAAAATGCAAATTTAGATCCATATTTTATCGCTTCTAGATTAATTCAAGAACAGGGAAGAAATGGAACAGTACTATCTAGAGGTTGTGAATATAGTGACACAGTGGTGTATAATCCATTTAACATCAATGCAAAAGGAAACTCACAAGATGAAATTATCCAAAATGCAGCACAATATGCCTATGAACAAGGATGGGATAGCTTAGAAAAAGCATTAATCGGTGGTGTAGAATTCTTAAAAGAAGGATATATTAATGTTGGACAAAATACATTATATTTGCAAAAATTTGATGTTGTGGACCAAGATGATAGTTTATATACACATCAATATATGCAAAATTTATTAGCACCACAATCTGAAGCAAATAATATGAAAGAAATTTATGAAGCATCTAACACAGTGGATTCAGCACTAAATTTTATTGTTCCATTATATGAAAATATGCCAGAAGAGATTTCTTGATAGATAATAGAAATTAAAAATAAAAGTATTGTATAAGAGGAATTGACATTATGAGAAATATAAGGTAAAATTCTTTTTGTACAATAAGATATGCCAATATAGCTCAGTTGGTAGAGCAACGGATTCGTAACCCGTAGGTCAGCAGTTCGATTCTGCTTATTGGCT
>CALXAE010000052.1 GCA_944386205.1 uncultured Clostridia bacterium | reverse complement strand
TACATAATACTTTCTATAATATTTTAATTGCTATAACCTATTTTATGCAAAGCTTTGCATAAAATAGGAAATTATACTTCTCAAATGTTTGCAAATATTTATCTCAATGAAATAGACCAATATGTAAAACACATATTAAAGATAAAGTGGTATTTTAGATATCTCGATGATAGTGTTTTGTTTGTAAAAACAAAACAAGAAGCAAAGGAGGTATTAGAAAAAATAAAGATATTTTTAAAAGAAAATTTACAATTAGAATTAAATAAAAAGACACAAATATTTAAAAATAAACAAGGTGTTAATTTTTGTGGATATAAAATAAATCCGTATCGACTAAAAATACGAGATAAAGGGAAAAGAAAATTAAAAAAGAAAGTAAAAGTATTAAAAGAAAAAATAAAACGAGAAGAGATGACAAGTAAAGAGGCACAAAAATATTTAGCAGGACATTTAGGATATATAAAGATTGCTAATACATATAATTTAGAAAATAAATTATTTTATCATGAAATATATGAAAAATAAAATAGACAAAAAGATTATTATTAGATGATATATACCAAAAGAGTAAATTATTAAAAATAGGGATAAATCGAAAGTCCTACAACACCAACAATCGAGTTAATCGAGGCGGTAATTACAACAATACAGGCTCTAACAATCCAGCTTCTAATCGTAACAACAACAATCCGTCTAACAGCAACGATAACATCGGTTTTCGTGTCACTCTAATACATTTTTGAGATTATATATTTCAAGGAATATATACAGTAAAAGTATTAGTATTAAAGAGATTTATTCCTTCCTGATATAGGTAAATATGAAACAGTAAAATGTATATTAGTAGAATGAATTTTGAATATATGCATTTTGCGAATTATAAAAATAAATAGGTATTATTAAAGAAATATGTTGTATAAAAAAATAAAATATCAAAAACTAAAAAATTTTAGAAATCGAAAAGGACGAAAGATGAATATATGTTTTTTTAGAGGAAAAATAATAAGTAATATTAATTTTAAATTTATAATTAATTCTCAAAATATATCAATTAGTATATTTACTTGTGAATTAGAAAATAGAAGCATTGTATTATGTAAAGCTTATGATGAGATAGCAGATATATGTTATCAATATTTGGAAAAAGATGATTATGTGTACATTTATGGTTTTATAAACTCAAATGGAGAAATAGAAATTGAAAAAATATATTTTTAAGGAAAATTAGAGGTATAATATGTTAATTCAAAATTAATAATAATATTAGGATTATGAAATAATCAAATATATAAATTTAATTATTTATAATAAATATTAAGGGAGATGAAAAGAATGAATTTTAAAGACTTCAAAGAAAAAGATATTATCAATATCATTTACCAAGCCCAAGAAGAAAAAATTGATGAAATATTAAAAAAAACAGATGAAAAATTAAAAGACCAATTAGAAAAAATTAATTTAGAAAGAATAATGGAAGATTCTAATAATGCTAAGGAATTAAAAGAAGTATTTAGCAAAATAGAAGATAATAATAATATAAAAATTACAGAATATAATAAAGAGTTATATAGACAAGGATTTATTGATGGTGTCACTTTAATATTAAATTGTTGTGAAACGAATTAAAAAAATAAATAATAAGTACTAAATAAAAAAACAAAAAAAAACGTGATAATATCACGAAATTATATTAAAAAAACGTGATTTAATCACGTTTTTTTAGTTATTTTACTTGCAAATTAAGGTTTGTTTTAGTATAATACAAAGGTAGAAATATAAAGGAAGAGAGGGAAAACAATGGAAGAAAGACAAGAAAGAAGAGACGGAAAAATCATTGAAAAAGACATCGAAAAAGAGATGAGAGAAGCATATATTGACTATGCCATGAGTGTTATTGTTTCTCGTGCACTTCCAGATGTAAGAGATGGTTTAAAGCCAGTACATAGAAGAATTTTATATGCCATGCATGAAGATGGTATTACATCAGACAAACCATATAGGAAGTGTGCCAATACCGTAGGTTCTGTTTTAGGTCGATACCATCCACATGGAGACAGTTCCGTATATGATGCGATGGTTAGATTAGCACAAGATTTCTCTATGAGATATCAATTAATTGATGGACATGGTAACTTTGGTTCTGTAGATGGTGACGGAGCAGCTGCTATGAGGTATACAGAAGCAAGAATGTCTAAAATTGCAGAATATATGTTAACAGATATTGAAAAAAATACAGTTGATTTTATGCCAAACTATGATGATAGATTACAAGAACCAACTGTTTTACCAGCAAGAATTCCAGCATTACTTGCAAATGGTTCTTCAGGTATTGCCGTAGGTATGGCAACAAATATACCACCACATAACTTAAAAGAATTGATTGATGGAATTATTAAAATTATTGATGAAGATAATGTAACAGACGAAGAGTTAATGAGTGTTATAAAAGGACCAGATTTCCCAACAGAAGGAATTATCTTAGGGCTTGAAGGTATTAAACAAGCATATACAACAGGTAAAGGAAAAATCACTTTAAGAGCAGAAACAGAAATTGAAGAAATGAGTGGTAATAGACAAAGAATTATTGTTTCTTCTTTACCATATCAAGTAAACAAAGCAAATTTAATCAAAACAATATCTGATTTATCAAAAGAAAGAAAAATAGAGGGAATATCAGAATGTAGAGATGAGTCAGATAGAATAGATAAAGTTAGAGTTGTTATTGAATTAAAAAGAGATGCTAATCCACAAGTAGTACTAAATCAATTGTTTAAACATACACAAATGCAAACAACATTTGGTATTATCATGCTTGCGTTAGTAAATGGTGTGCCAAGGATATTAACATTAAGACAATGTTTAGATTGTTACATTGATCACAGAAAGGATGTAATTTTAAGAAGAACACAATTTGAATTAGATAAAGCCCTAGCAAGAGCACATATTTTAGAGGGATTAAAAATTGCGTTAGATAATATTGATGAGGTTATTAATATTATTAGAAATTCTTATGATGATGCAAAAGAAAGATTAATGGAAAGATTTGGACTTACAGATATCCAAGCGCAAGCAATTTTGGATATGAGATTAAGAACATTATCAGGTTTGCAAAGAGAGAAAATCGAAGAAGAATACAATCAATTAATGGAATTAATTGCACATTTAAGAGATATCTTAAATAGTGAAAAATTAGTTTTTGACATTATCAAAGAAGAATTATTAGAAATTAAAGATAAGTTTGGTGATGAGAGAAAGACAAAAATTGTGGCAGCAGAAGGTGAAATTGATGTAGAAGATTTAATCAAAGAAGAGCAAACTGTTGTTGCCCTAACACATTTCGGCTATATTAAAAGAATGCCAATAGATACATATAAGAGTCAAAAACGTGGAGGAAAAGGAATAACTGGAATTGCGACAAGAGAAGAAGATTTTGTAAAACAAATCTTTACAGCTTCTACACATGATACGATTTTATTCTTTACAAATAAAGGTAAATTATATCATTTAAGAGGTTATGAAATTCCAGAAGCAGGAAGAACCGCTAAAGGTACAGCAATAGTAAACCTATTAAGTTTAGATGCTGGTGAAAAAGTATCTGCTGTTATACCAATTCAAAACTTTGCTGAAGGTAAATACCTATTAATGGCAACTAAGAATGGATTAATTAAAAAGACAGCATTAAAAGAATATGATTCTAGCAGAAAAACTGGTTTACAAGGAATTACCTTAAAAGAAGATGATGAACTAATTTCTGTAAGATTAACAGATGGACAAGATAATGTTGTATTAGTTACAAGAAATGGTATGTGTATAACATTTGATGAAAAAGATGTTAGACCAATAGGCAGAGTTTCTCAAGGTGTTATTGGTATCAGACTTGATGAAGATGATGAAGTTATCGGCATGGAATCTGTTATCGCAGGTGGAAAAGCAACATTGCTAGCAATTACTGAAAATGGGTTTGGAAAGAGAACTGAGCTAGATGAATATAGAGTGCAAATGAGAGGCGGAAAAGGTGTTGTTACATACAAAATTACACCTAAGACAGGAAAACTAGTTGGTGTTAGAATTGCAACAGAAGATGATGATGTAATGTTAATTACAGACACAGGAACAATCATTAGAATTAATGTAAAAGACATAAGTGTTCTAGGAAGATCAACACAAGGTGTTACATTAATGAGAACAAGTGATGGCGGAAAAGTAGTTAGTATGGAAACTTTAACACCAGAACTAAATGAAATTGATAACTAAATTAATTTTTAAAACTAATGAAAAAAACGGATGAAGAGATAAAAGAAAGAACATAGAAAAACATAAACAAAACCAACAAGTTGCATTTTTATTGTGACTTGTTGGTTTGATTTTATAAAATTACCTTTTTTTAAAACGTATATCCTCTCCGAAAAAACAATAAATATCATAATATCCAGCAATTCTAGATCCAATTCTTTCTTCATATTTGCTAAAAATTTCATTAATATTTAAATTTGTAGAAATAATAGTTTTGGTAGTTTTATGGTTCAAATTTAGAATTCTGGTATTGATAATTGTAAATAATTCGCTTAATTTCATACTATTTAAGCTTTCTGTTCCTAAGTCATCAATAATAAGTAAATCAGTTTCTAATACAGATTTATTGATATCTTCTAAATTTGTTTTTTGTTTATTTAACTTATAGTCAATAATATTTTCTAACAAAACAGGGGCTGTTTGATATAACACAGTTTTGCCCAACTTTAAGACTTCATTAGCAATGCAATTAGAAAGAAAAGTTTTTCCGAAGTCCTGTATTTCCTGAAAATAATAAATTTTTATAATCTGGATTATCAAAATTTTGTACAAATTCGTAGGCTTTTTCTTTAATATTTTTGATATTTTCTCTAGGGGAAATATCAAAACGGTATTTACTAGGATTTACTTCATTTGAGAAAAGCAATTCATTAAATGTTGAAAAGTTTTCCTTATCTAAATTTGACATATTAGATTTATTAAAAGAAATATCCAAAAGCTTTTGTTTTAAGCAAGAACACATTTCTGAGTGGTAACTGCCTATTTGAATATATCCAGTATCTTTACATAGTGAGCATTCATATTGAGGTTTTAAGTAATCTAAAGATATGTTGTTTCTCTTCAAAATTTCTTCTTTTTCTTTTTTTAAAGCATCAATTTTATTAGATAATGAAAGTAAAGAAGTATTTTGTTTATTTAAAATCGCTTTAGTTGTAGAAAGGGCATATGTATGCATTTCATCCTCAAGCTTTTGCAATCTAGGGATTTTTTTATACAATTCTTCTTTTCTTTCATCTGCGGCAATTTCTTCTTTTACTTTCTTTTGTTCATATTCTTTTAATAAAGCATTTAATGTTTCGTTAGCCAATTTTGTCCTCCTTATTTACGGAATTTGCATATAGAAAGTCTAAGTTTTCATATTTTCTTTGTTCATAGTTTGCTTTTTGTACTTGTGTTTTTAAATTTTTTGTATCTTTTGTTAATTTCTTTCCTTGCTCAATAAAAGCATTGACTTCTGCTGGTGTTTTTAAATTTCGATTGTGCCAGTCAGTTATAACAGTATTGATATATTCAAAAGTAGGAGACTGCTTTAATGTTGTACGTTTTAGTGCAATTTCTATAATATCCATATCATATCCGAAATTTAGAACCCAGTTTTCAATATAAGCTTCTTCATATTGGGTTAAGTTTCCATGCTTTCCAAGTTTTTTGGAAATTGATTTTTTCAAAGTATTTAGTTTTTCTTGTTTTTCATAATATTTATCTAAATCATTCCAAGTTTTTATCTTATTAGAAGCCCAAGCTTCTGCAACTGTTTGTACATAATTTCTATGTAAAGCACTTCTGTTATAGCAATAATCAAAAAGTGCAATCATGACTTGTTCATCAAAATTGTATTTTCTAAACCAAATGTCAATATCATTATACCAAGAAGGACTCATAATTCCTTGGAAATACATATTATTAATATGTTCAATGGCTTTTGCTCTTGATTGATTTTTAGCAGTTTGGGCAACTTTTTCTTTTGAAACTGTTAGATTTGGAGAATATAACTCATGAAGAGTTGCTTCTTGTAAATCTACAATCACATAGCCAGTTGATTTTTTAGTAATTAATTTATTTTCCTCTAAAAATTTAAAGCCTTCACTTATTGATTTTAATGGTATATTTAATTTTTTTGATAAATCATTTACTTTTACATCTTTATTGTATTTTGAAAGAAAGATGATATATAAATAAATTTTCACATAATCTCCAGGGATTTGTGATAAATAATCTGAAAAAAACACATCTGGGATGGTTGTTTCAGAGAATAAAAGTGTCTTGTCATTTTGTTCTAATTTCATTTTGGTCATCAATCCTTTCTAAAACCAAATGGAGAATTTTATATCGAAATAAACATTATATAAAATTTTTGCAGAAAAAAATAAATCTCCTTAATGGTAATTCAAATTATATCTTTTTTATACAAAAAATTCAAGGCAAATTGTAACATTTTATCTATATTTATTTGTTTTCATATAGAAAAATAATTTCTGGCGAATAAAAAATTTAAACATATAAATAAACACATAAACCATATTTTCTCCATGAATACCAGAAATGCTAAGAAGAAATACAGGAAAACAAAAAAGGATAAAAATAACAATTTTTGCATTTATGTCTGGAACAAAGAGATATAATAGCAGTCCAACAATTACAGCCCAAACAATGTTTATAATAGCTACTGAATAATCGATAAATCCTAATATTTTATTTTTAAATGTATAATTTTGTGGGAAAATAAATTTCAAAAAATCGCCTCCGGTTATTTTAAATTTGTAAAACTTTTCACAGATTGTGTAATAGTTGTGGAAACACCACCAATAAAATCACGTACTAAGGCATTTGCTCTTATCAAACCATACATACCTCCTACATAAACAAATTTATTTAACAATTCTGTGCTTGAAAAATCAACAGAAAACATGAGTAGCAGGATAAGAGATACAATGATTTGAATAAAGAGAAGAGAAAATAGATTTTTAAGCCAAGCTTTGAAAAACCAACTGGTATTAGAAAGAATAAGTGATAAAAAGGCAAAAGGCGTTATTAGCACAAATACTTTTACTAAAATATATCTTAAAGAATAAGTAAATACCAAGTTTAATAAAGAAATAGATAATATACTTTTAATAAGCCCATCAACTGTGAAAATATTTAAAGAAGAAGTATCAACAGCAATGTTGGTGTTAATATTGGTAATGAGAGAAGAAAAACAAATACTTTCGTTAAATAAATCTTCTCCGATACTACGGATAACCAGAGAAATATTAGACATTAAGTCAATAAATAATTCTATAATAAAAAATGAGGAATTCATACAAATTGCATATAATACCATTTTGATAAAAAAACTAGAGGGCTTATCAATTCTATCATAAGTCATATGGGATAACAGATATTTGATGGCATAGTATAGTAAAAAGCCAAAAAGAAGAGTATTGGCAATTAATAAAATACCGCTAGAGGCAGAAGTGCCTAAAATTTCTTGAAAATAGTTATCTGTTAAGATATCAGAATTAATAAAAGTTAATTCATCTAATAGGGAATATAATGTATTGTCAATTGAACTAAAGAGAGTTTCAAAAATGGTGTTTATGGTGTCAATAATAATTTGTGTAATGTTTTGAGATTGTTCCATTTAACCTCCTATCCTACTAAAGATTGAATAGCAGATAAAATTAAGTCAATGGCTAATATAAAAGCATAGGAAAACAAAGAACCTTTAATTAGCTTTTTTCCTGTACGTATTTTTTCTTCATCGCCAAAACTAAATTTTTTCATAAATACACCAGTGCCAACTGCTACGGCAGCAGCTGGCGTTGCAATTTTTAAAATCCAACCTTCAATATCTTCAAAGGCATTGTTAATGGTACTAATTAGTTTGGGATCACCTAATGCAAATGAGACAGAAGGTACGCAAAGTACGAGAATAAAACTGATAAGTGCGATAAATAATATAAAAATAGATAATGTTTTTAATTGTTTTTTTCTTAATAAATTTCTTTTTAGAATATAAATCATAACAAAACTCCTTATAAATTGTATTTAGGTTTTTATTTTGAAAATACAAACAGGAAAACCTATAAACCTGTTTTAAAGTAAGGTAACATATGTAATTTGCAAGGGGGATAGATTTTGTTGCCATCTGATAAAAAACATAGGGCATAAAAAGTCTCTAATTTTCTAGAAAAATCATTAGATTCAAAAACATAATCATTTTGGGTATATGTACTAATAGACTCGGAAATATTTGAATTTTCGGAATTTAAGGTATTTGTGAGATAACTAAAATTGGTTTCCTTGGCATTTTCTGACAGACTTTTTGAGATTCTAGTTTTTTCTTCTTTCCCTAACTGTTTTTGTGCCTCTTCAATGGTAAAAAGATCATCTGTACGAAACCAAATTTTATTAATTAAATTTTGAACAATGACTTTTACAAAGGATTCATCTTTTAAAGTATTTTTTAATGAAGAATAACTTTGTGTACTAACAATATTTATACATTTTGCTTCTCTACTTAAAGAGAAAAATTCTGCATCTGTTTTGCTTGCATATTTATCATATTCATCACAGATAAAGCTAGTTGGATAAACGGTATTATTGGACAAATTGGTTAAAATTTCTGTTTGAAAGTCTAGTTTTAAATAGGTAGCAATAATTTTAGAAAGCATATTATATTCCGAAATATTCATATTTAAAACTACAATTTTTCCTTTTTTAAGGACTTCTTCAAATCCAGTAAATGTGAGTTTTTCCCTAGGAGAACAAAAGCAAGACATAACATCATAATCGGAAACAAAGGTATTAGTAATTCTGGTAATTTCAGAAACAAGAATGGCTTTTGTCCTTGGATCTAGAGCTTCAAACTCTTTTTGAAAAAAATCTAGGCAAGTATTTAATTCGTAAATTTCTTGTGTTTTTAATTTTCCACGGGTAAATAAATCCTTTAAAATGGGTATTTTTTCCTTGTAGTAATTAGGAATTGTAATTAATTTATGAAGTTCTAAAAAAGTAACATAACCATTGTTATAAAATCGGCACAGCTTAATACATTCGGCTAATACTTGCTCTGCCTTATCTAGCCAATAGGATTCTGAATTATTTTCTGAAAAAAGCAATAATATGGTTTTTAAGCGGTTAGCTAGAACTTGTGCTTTTAAGTGTGGCTTGTGCAAAGGGTTGTAACAAATACCAGCATTTAATTCAATTACGATTAAATCAGATAGCAAGTCAAATGTCTTACAAAATTTTTTCACTTGTGCATAGTAATTACCTTTTACATCTAAAATAAGCATAGCAATTTTTTTATCAGGATGATTATGATTAAATTGCAAAATTTGTTTTGTAAAAGGGTACATAGCAGAAGAAGTTTTTCCAGAACCAATGGTACCTGTAATTAAAAAATTCTGATAGAGACCACTTTCGGGTATATAGATATTGCTTTTGCTTTCTTCGTCAAAACCGATTAATAATTGTAAAGATTGGGTGTTTTTAGCAATAGAAGCAGTTTTAGATTTTTTCATTTTATGAAACAAGTTCATTTGCATAGAAGAAGGGTTATGAATATTTGTTATTGTGTTAGAATTTGTTTTAGATATATTCTTTCTATGGGGATTTGATTTGAAAATCATTTTAGAAATTTTTGAAATGAAAAAATTTGATAAAACCAAAATAGAAAAAGCAAAACTAATAATGTGTGTTATTTTTATGTACTTCCATAAAATTGGATTTTTGACACAAATATCAAAAGGTTTTAGACCATAAGGAATAATTAATTCATCTGCTGTATAAATGGATTTAAAAATATGTATATGCACAAAAACACAAAATGTGGTTAATATTAGTGCAAGTAAAAATCGTTTAATAAATTATGAACCTCCTTTCTCTAGATATTTTTGTTTGAGTTTCAGCTTAGAACCTTGCTGATTATGAAAAATTTTGATATCAAAAAATGTATAAATTGAATATAAAGTAATAAAAAGATGAATAATAAAAGAAATAAAAAATAAATCTAACAATGTAAAAATACAATCACCACCTTACAATTTTTTCCATAATACAACATTTTTTGTAATTTGTCTATACTTTTTGCAAAATTTGTGATAAAATTTATTTGTTAGTTATTTATAGAGGGAGGAAAAACAATGAAATTTAATAAAGATACAAGAATTGGAGAAATCTTAGAAGTTGCTCCAGAAAAAGCAGAAATTCTACTAAATGTTGGTATGCATTGTATAGGATGTCCTGCTTCTCAAATGGAAACATTAGAAGAGGCTTGCGATGTTCATGGAATAGATGTAGAAGAAGTTGTAGAGAAATTGAATGCTGAAGAAAATTAAAAGTATTGATAGAGTGAAAAATTTGTGAAATTTATTTCATAAAATGTTAAAAATATTGAAAATAAGATGCATTTTTAACTAAAAAATGGAAATAATAACAAAAAAGTTATAAAAATCCAAAAAAATTTCACAAATTTTTCATAAATCTATTGACAAGTTGAAAAAAATATTGTAAACTATAAAAGCGTTCTAGATAACGCACTTTATGGGCTATTAGCTCAGGTGGTAGAGCACTTGACTTTTAATCAAGTTGTCCCGCGTTCGAGTCGCGGATAGCTC
>CALXAE010000051.1 GCA_944386205.1 uncultured Clostridia bacterium | reverse complement strand
AACTATTTTTATCCAGACCTACCAAAAGCATATCAAATTTCACAATATGATAAACCATTATGTGAGCATGGATATGTTGAGATTGATACAAAAGAAGGAAAGAAGAAAATCAGACTAACTAGAATTCATATAGAAGAAGATGCTGGAAAATTAAATCATGATGAATTTGCAGGAGGAAGTTTAGTAGACTTAAACAGAGCAGGTGTGCCACTAATTGAAATTGTTTCAGAACCAGATTTAAGAAGCAGTGAAGAAGCAGAAGAATATTTGAGAAAATTAAAATCTATATTAGAATATATTGAAGTTTCTGACTGTAAAATGCAAGAAGGTTCATATAGAGCAGATGTTAACGTATCTGTTAGAAAAAAAGGAGATACAAAATTAGGCACACGTACAGAAATGAAAAATATGAACTCTTTTAGAAGCATCACAAGAGGAATTGAATATGAAATCGATAGACAAATTGATGTGATAGAAGAGGGAGGCATAGTAGAGCAAGAAACCTTAAGATGGGATGATGTATCAGGAAAAACATTCCCTATGAGAGATAAAGAAGATGCCCAAGACTACAGATACTTCCCAGACCCAGACTTAGTTGCAATTAAATTATCAGAAGAATACATTGAAAATATCAAAAAATCATTACCAGAATTACCAGAAAGCAGAAAAGAAAGATATTTGAAAGAATATGAATTATCAGAAAAAGATGCCAATATTATTACTTCTTCAAAATACCTATCAGATTTATTTGAAGGAGCTATCAAGGTATGTAATAATCCAAAAGCCGTTAATAACTGGATTATATCTGATATATCAAGAATCTTAAACGAAACAGAAATGGAGCCAATTGAAATTCCATTTGATAGTAATCAATTAGGAAAATTAGTAATGTTAATTGATAAAGGAACCATTAGTTCAAGTATAGGTAAAAAAGTATTAGAAGAATTATTTGAAAATCCTAGAGATCCAGAAGAAATTATTAAAGAAAAAGGATGGATACAAATATCAGATGAAGGTGCGATAAAAGAAGTTGTATTAAAAGTATTAGAAGCAAATCCACAATCAGTCGCAGACTATAAAGCAGGAAAAGATAGAGCATTAGGATTTTTAGTAGGACAAGCCATGAAAGAAACAAGAGGAAAAGCAAATCCCAAAATGTTAAATCAAATGTTCTTAGAAGAATTGAACCATTAGGGACGTGCCAAAATGGACAAAAAATGTCCAAAAGGGACAGTCCTAAAAAGAAAATGACTTTGGGGACGGAACAAAAAATCATCATTTATATAAAGATTTTTTATAAAACTTTTTATAAAATAAATGATGATTTTTTGCTCCGTCCCCAAAGTCATCATTGCTCATTTAACTTTTCTATAACATTTTTTGCTTCCTCGTATCCTTCTAAAGTACTTAATTTTACACTTTCAAAATCTACATATAATTTATTACCATAAACATAGACATCAACAGGAATATTTATTGGTTTTGCAACGGGATATGTGTGTGTGTCTAATATCAGCTTTAATATTTCATAAGCATTATTATCTTGTAAATTATAAATATTTTTAACTTTTTCTTTATAAACAATAGTAATATAGTATAGATTACGGCTAGAATTTTCATTTTTAATATGACCATGGCGTTTAATAGCAGAGTATGAAAAAGCTGCAACAATAGCGATGGAAACGATGGGATTGCCGCCAGAATGACCAGAGTGACTGTAATGAGTAAATCCTGTATCTACTATATAAGCAGTGTCTTTTTTTCCAATATCTTTTATGTATTTATATTCTTTATTATTTTTAGGAATTAAGCAAATATATAATGCAATCATTCCAAATATAAAGCTATAAATAAACGCAATAAGTAGTGAAATACCAATGGATTTTGATATAAGAAAAATAAGTACTGATAAAAGTATTACACCAATTAACCATATGATAAATAATAAATATTTTACCTTTTTACTTGTAAAAATATTATCATTTTGTATTTCTTGTAATTTATATTTTTCTTCCATAACTTTTCCCCTATAATAATGATTTATATAGTTAATTATATGTTAACAAAATTTTGTAGTCAATAGCTTTAGTTTTTTTAGGATGATTTTGTGTAATTTTTAAGGTCTGTCCCTTTTGGACATTTTTTGTCCATTTTGGCACGTCCCCAATGACCCAATGAACAAATTTTAATAAAGTAATTGCAAAAATCATAAACTTGTGATATAAATGATACAAGGAAAATTCTATGCAAACAAAAGGAAAACGAGGTGAAAACATGATAAAGGCTTACGCAAAATCGGATATAGGTAAGGTAAGAGAAATTAATCAAGATAGCTATTATATATCCAATTCCCTAGATGAAGTTCAGCTATATATGTTAGCAGATGGTATGGGAGGATATAATGGCGGAGAGATTGCAAGCAGTCTTGCTATCCAATCAGCCAAAAGTTATATAGAAAATAATTTTAAAGACATTCCAAAAGATAAAGAAAGTATTATTCAATTGGTTGGTAGCAGTATGGAATATGCCAATATGGTTGTATATGAAAAGTCAAAAGAAAATCCAGATTTAGAAGGAATGGGTACTACTTTAGAAGTTTGTTTAATATATAATAATAGAGCCTTTATCGGTCATGTTGGAGATAGTAGAATTTACAGAATTAGAAAAGATTTTATGAGAAAATTAACACAAGACCACAGCTATGTTCAAAAATTAGTAAAGGATGGAACGATTACACAGGAACAAGCGGCACATCATCCACAAAAAAATATGTTAATGAAGGCTTTAGGATGTAATGCTTTTGTAGAACCAGATGTTATGGTAAAAGGCTTCCAAAAAGATGATATTTTGATTATGAATTCAGATGGATTAACCAATTTGGTTTCACAAGAGGATATGTTCAAATGGGCGAAAAAAGATATTGAGCAAGCACCAAAAGAGTTAGTTAAGCTTGCAAATGAACATGGGGGATATGATAATATTACAGTTATTGTCATTAAAAACATATAATTACTAAAAGCAATCTACAGATTACACATATTAAGGAGAGATAAATATGATTTTAGAAGGAAAAATATTGGGGAATAGATATGAGATTATCGAAAAAGTGGGAAATGGTGGCATGGCTACAGTATATAAAGCAGAGGATAAAGTGCTAAAAAGAAATGTAGCGGTAAAGGTCTTAAAAGATGAATTTACAACAGACGAAGAGTTTATCAAAAGATTTGAAATAGAGGCACAATCAGCAGCAAGACTGACACATCCGAATATCGTATCTATTTATGATGTTGGCTCAGAAGATAATTTATATTATATTGTTATGGAATTAATTAGAGGAAAGACACTTAAAGAGATTATCGTAGAAGAAAGAGGACCACTTCCATGGAAATGGTCAGTAAATGTAGCTATTCAAATTGCTTCAGCATTAGAAATGGCACATAAAAATAATATCATTCATAGAGATATCAAACCACATAATATTATTATAACAGAAGATGGTATTGCTAAAGTAACAGACTTTGGAATTGCAAAAGCAGTTTCAAATTCTACTATTACGGCATTTGGGACAACAATTGGTTCTGTACACTATTTTTCGCCAGAACATGCTAGAGGAGGATTTACAGATGCCAAATCAGACTTATACTCTTTAGGAGTTGTTATGTATGAAATGGTAACAGGAAGAGTTCCATTTGATGCAGATACACCAGTTTCTGTGGCATTAAAACATATGCAAGAAGAGCCAGAAGAGCCAATAGAATTAAATCCAAACTTGCCATCAGCAGTAAACAGAATTATTATGAAAGCATTAAAAAAGGATACAACTTTAAGATATCAATCAGCAACAGATATGTTAGCAGATTTAAGGCAAGCTTTAAAAAATCCAAATGGCGATTTTGTAGAAGATAGAAGTTATGATGCAACAGCAAGAACACAAAAAATTAATACAGATTTATATGGAAATATCGAAGAGGAAGATAATAACAAGAAAAAAGGAAAAAAGGATAATAAATTTGTTGCATTTATTAAAAGACATAAGGTGTTAAGTGCTATTATTGGACTTATCCTGTTATTTGCAATTAGTTTAGGCGGAACACTAGCATATTTAAATATAACAAATCCAGCTGAAGTAGTTTTACCAAATTTGGTGGGAATGTCAAGAGAAGAGGCAGAGCAAACAGCACAAGAAGCCAATTTAGTATTTGAAGTTTCAAGTGAAGAATATAATAAAGATGTTCCAGAAGGTTATGTTATTTCACAAGACCCTTCTTACATAGAAAATTATAATGTTAAAGAGGGTAGTACCATAAGTGTTGTCATAAGCAAAGGACAAGAAAAGACAACAGTTCCTAAAGTAGTTGGAATGACGAGAGAAGAGGCCGAAAAAGCTTTAGAAGATGCAAACTTAGAAGTAGAAGTAGTGGAAGAAACAAGTAGAACAGTAGAAGAAGGATATGTTATCTCTCAAGATATAGAAGCTGATTCAGAAGCATATGCAGGAGATACTGTAACAATTCATGTAAGCACAGGAACAGGAATTAAGCAAGTAACAGTTCAAAATGTTGTAGGGCAATCAGAAGAAAATGCAAGAGCAACATTAGAAGGGCAAGGATTGAAAGTTACAGTAAATTATACAGAAGCAACATCAAATGATGGTAGAGTTACAGCGCAAAGTGTAACAGGAGGAACAACTGTAGATGAAGGAACAACCGTAACTTTAACAGTAAATAAAGTGGCAGCAACAAAAGAATTGACTGTAAACATTAATGTAAAAGCAATTACAGGAGGATATACAGAAACAGAAAATACAACCGGTTCAACAACAAGTTCAACAGTTAATATAACAGTAAACAATGAAAGAAGAACAGGAGTTAGCAAAAATGAAGCAAATTATGCGATAACACTTTCAGGAAAAGAAGGAGAAAGCACAACTGTAACACTTACAATAACAGATCCAACTACCGGTGCAGAAATCTATAGTTCAGAAAGAACTGTGACATTTGGTTCACAAGATTCTATCTCATTTAGCTAAACATATATTATAACTTCAAGTATATAGATAAATAGTGGTGAATTTATAGTCAATTTTACCCATGCAATATGTTTTTATATATTAGAAAGTCAGCATGACTTTCCTAACATATAAAATAAAAAGTTCAATTCATAATTGCGAATTGGACTTTTTTCATGTATAATAAAGACAAAAGTGTTAGAGAAATTTGTCTGTGAAGGAATATGTGTATCCAAAGAAATGTTTTTAGATGAAAACAAAATCAACTTTACATAAAAATGTCTCAAAAAGAAACGTCCCCAATTGGACAAAATGGAGGAAATATGCAAGGATTAATTATAGAAAATATATCAAATTTATATCAAGTAAAAACAGAAGAGGGAATATATGAAACAACCGCAAGAGGAAAGTTCAAGAAAGATGAAATTACCCCAGTGGTTGGTGATAAGGTCGAGATAACTGTGACAGATGAGATACAGAAAAAAGCTGTTATTGAAGAGATTTACGAAAGGCAAGTATATATCAAAAGACCGAAACTTGCAAATATTACGCAAATTGTATTTGTGGTTTCTAGTAAAGACCCAAAACCAGATTTGTTCATGCTAGATAAGCAATTAGCCTTTGCAGAGTATATAGGTGTAAATGCAATTATTGTGCTGAATAAAACAGACTTGGACCAAAAAGAAGAATTTAAAAATATAAAACAAGTGTATAGTAAAATAGGATATATAGTTATTTTAACAGACGCAAAGCAAAGAAAAGGAATAGAAGAACTAAAACAGGCATTAAAAAATAATGTTAATGCGTTTTCTGGAAATTCTGGTGTGGGGAAATCTACGTTAATTAATGGAATATTTAATAAAGATATAACACAAGAGGGCGAAATCAGTAAGAAAAATAAAAGAGGAAAAAATACCACAACAGCAATTAAGCTTTATGAAATTGATGATAATACCTATATTGCTGATACACCAGGATTTTCTACTTTTGATATTTCAGAAATCGAAAGTAAAGAATTATATCAATATTTTAGAGAATTTAATACATATGCCGAGAATTGTGAATTTATTGGATGTACCCATATAAAAGAAGAAAATTGCGGAATAAAACAAGCTATACAAGAAGGCAAAATTGATACAGCTAGATATGAACGATTTTGCAAGATATATAATGAATTAAAAGAAAAGGAGGAAAGAAAATGGTAGAAATTTCAACATCTATTCTTTCAGTAAAAAAAGGAGAGGAGTCAAAAACATTTTTTGCATTAGAAGCATCAAAAACAGATTATTTCCATATCGACGTTATGGATGGAAAATTTGTAGAAAAAAATACATATCAAACTATGTTAGAATATGCTTCTTATATTAGAAGAATATCAAATGCACCATTAGATGTACATTTAATGGTAGAAGACATCAAAAAGGCAGTAGATGATTTTAGTGCAGTAGAACCAAATATTATTACATTTCATTTAGAAGCATGCAAAGATGAGAAAGAGGTAATGGAAACAATAAACTACATAAAACAAAACAATTGTAAAGTAGGGATATCTGTAAAACCAAATACCAATATAGAAGAGGTTTATCAATACTTGCCATATATCCATATGTGTTTGGTTATGACAGTAGAACCTGGAAAAGGTGGACAAAGTTATTTAAGTGAAATGACAGAAAAAGTGAGAACTTTAAAAAAATATATAGATGAAAATCAATTAGAAATCGACATAGAAGTTGATGGTGGTATTAATTTAAAAACGGCTCCAGAAGTAAAAAAGGCAGGAGCTAACATTTTAGTTGCAGGAACAGCGATTTTAAATGCAGTGGATTATAAGGTGATTATTGATGAACTAAAATGTCCAATTGGGGACGTTTCTTTATGAGACATTTACTTACTCAGTTTGACAAGTTACATAATATATTATATAATAGAAGTACCTAGATGGCTTGAAATGTGTGTGTTAGATACCAGAAATAAGTAATTTATTTGGAGGTATCATTATGAAAAATTTAGGCGAATATTTATCACCAGAATATTCATGGTGGATGTTAGCGGACTACAATATGATTGCACTTAATCCGGAAATTAATCCAACAGCAGAAAATATAAGGATAATCTTTTTGTGTAATTCTTGCAATGAATATCATGTTGTGGAATTGAGTGATGTGAAATTGCATCATGATGGAGACTATGATTTTTGCTGTCTGGAAAGTACGGCGGTGGGTGATTATGAAGATTATATATCACCAGGTGATGTACCAATGCGTCTCGTGAAGATTTTTAAAGAAGCATCAGCATCATTTGAAAAAAATTATTACGAAAATGATGCGGATTAGTGCGATATCGGCTGCAATTAAAAAATTGTAAGTAAAACTTGTAAACCATAATCTAACACACAAGAACTAGAATTAACTAGGAAAAGAAGGAATCTGACGTTGTAGATTCCTTCTTTTAAAATATATTTTTTTTTATTTTAATTTTTTCCTTTTGAAGTTTTATCTTCATCTTTTTTAGTGTTATCAGTTGTGGTAGGTTTATCATTATCATTTTCTTTTATAAAAAGTCTATAAGAAACACTACCGATACCCCATACAACAGTAATTAATGAAAGAATAGTACCTAAATAAGGAACAAATGTCAATAGCCAGTATATGAATGTAACAATAATTAAAAAGCCTAATTTATATACATTTTTTGAAATATTGCATTTGTTGCAAATTGCGTCATTAATATCAATTAATGTAACAGATGTACTTATAAAGAACAATATCATTAATAGACAAAGTAGTAATAAAACAAATTGACTAGCAATAGGAATAAGAAGAATGATAATTGTCAATAAAGCAAGAACGATAGGTACAATAATTCCTAATCCTATAATCTGTAAAACTTTTTTCAATGACATTGTTTTATTTGAGGTTTGCAATAATTTTGGAGCAAACCATAAACCAATTAGCCAAATAACAATTACAGAAACAAGTATAGTACCTAGAGAATATATGTAATCTGTTATATCAAAAGTATAGTTAGCTAATTGTGAGAAAATTACTTCTCCAGCAACAGCGTTTTCAGGAATGGTAATTTTTTCATCAGAATAATAGTTCAAATCTCCTTGAATAGTGCCATAAGATGCAACACTAGAATTTTCTGTGCTGTCTGTATTTTCTTTAAAATGAATATCAGAACAATTTACAAATACATTTCTTCCTACCATACCATTAATATTCAAAGAATTACAAATACTTCTAACATCTCTGTAAA
This sequence comes from uncultured Clostridia bacterium, assembly GCA_944386205.1. Taxonomy (GTDB): domain Bacteria; phylum Bacillota; class Clostridia; order TANB77; family CAG-508; genus CAG-269. Next base: position 3,049 of record CALXAE010000051.1, on the reverse strand, counting down.
CAAATCCATCGATTGTTAAAGTATCACCAATAGAATAGATGTTATAAATAGCACCTTTAATATTAATGTTGTTAGCACAAGCAAATAAATTGCTTAAAATATATGCATTTTCTTCAACAGTAATTGTATTTGCACAAATAAATGCATCTCCACCAATTTGTGAATTGATGGTAACATTATTTGCAAAAATGAATACATTTCCGTCAACAGGTGTATCAATAGTCACACTTTGCTCAAATAAATATTCGTCCCCTTCCTTAATTGTATAAGTTTCTTGTGTTTCACTAATAGGGTTTACTTGATCAGTCGTTGTTGCCTCAACTTCAGTCTCATTTTCAGCATTTACAATAGGAGCAAACAAAGAAAAAATCAGTAAAGTAATCAATAAAACAATTCCAATTTTATTTTTTAACATAAAGAACCTCCTCTTTTAATTTTTTATCAATAGCAATATATACCGTAAATGAAAATTTGTCAATGTCTATTTGGGGATGTCCATTTGGGGACGTTTCTTTTTGAGACATTTTTATGTAAAGCTTATTTTGCTAAAAAATAACACTAATTTTACTTTTTACCTTTATACTTATAGCAATGGAAAAACTTTACATAAAAATGTCTCAAAAAGAAACGTCCCAAAATGGACACTATGAATTAGTTTTTTCTTTGGATTTATCAACAAAGTAAGCACATTCACTTGTTGTTGAAAAAGTGGTTGGTGTGATACTAGAGTAAGAACACTTTCCGTCTTTTTGATAAATACAATTCAGTGAACAATTAATATTTGTCAAAAAATCACCTCTACATAATAGTATGGAAAGAAATAAAATAAATATACAAGATATAAAATTATAAATTGACAATTTACATAAAGAATACTATAATATATATTACCTAGATAGCTTGAAATATGTGTGCTAGGCTGCCAATAACAATATTTGTAATGGAGGAAAAATGGCAAGAAAAGAAAAAGAATTTTTGGAAAAACTTGATCACAAAAATTCGTACTGGAAAATGGAAGATGGACGATTAATCCGGTTAAACGATACACCAATTAATACAGATAATGTGTACATAGTATTTTGGTGTGTTTCCTGCGATGGCGATGATGAGACAGGTTATCATGCGGTTTCATACAAAAAACTTAAAGTAGATCAAGATGGCGACTATGTCGCATGCTGTCCGAACGATGAAGGTTTTTATCAAAGCTATCTGAGTGCAGATAGTGTTCCAGCAGAGTTAGAGGAACTTTTCTTAGAAACTGAGTTTGAAGAGTACAATCAGGAGATAGACCAGGTAGGAGAGACGATAGAACCGGACCCTGAATGGAACAAAGAGGATATGAACTTCTAGACGAAAAATGTAACTTGAAAACTTCAGCCACACACAAAAACTAGAATCTAATAGGTAAAGAAGGGATCTGACGGTGCAGATTCCTTCTTTTAACATAGATTGGGCATTATAATTTCTTTATTGTGAAGCAATTTTGTGCTTATCCATGCCAAAATTTATGATTTTGAATGCTTATAATGTGCACAAAAATCATGAATTGAACAAACATCACATTTAGGATTTCTAGCAATACAAGTATTTCTACCATGCCAAACAAATAAGTGATTGATATCTTTTAAATATTCTTTAGGAAAAATCTTAATCAAATCTTGTTCGATTTTTTCAGGCTCTTTTTCATTAGATAATCCAACTAAATTAGAAATCCTTTTTGCATGTGTATCAACTGCAACGCCTTCTGCAATTCCAAAAACTTCTAACATTACAACATTAGCCGTTTTTCTACCAACACCTGCTAAACTCATTAAATCTTGCATGCTATTTGGAACTTGTCCATTAAAATTCTCTAATACTTGTTTGGCACATAATTTAATATTTTTAGCTTTATTCTTAAAAAATCCACAAGGATGAATTAAATCTTCAAGCTCTTTTATATCTATATTTGCAAAATCTTCTACTGTTTTGCATTTTTTAAAAAGTGCAGGGGTTGTTTTGTTGACTCTCTCATCTGTACATTGTGCAGAAAGAATAATAGCTACAACTGCTTGAAAAGGTGTTTCAAAATCTAAGCTACAAGTAGCATCTGGGTATGTTTGCTTTAATATTTCTATCATTTTTATAGTGTCTTTTTTGTTCATATATAAGTCCTTTCATTATAATAATATATTTTTAAGATTCTGATGTAATTAAGAATATATATATTTTAAAGAAAAAAAGGAGAAAAGTCAATATTGGGAACAAATCGGAAAGCCTTATAATTTATACCAAATTTTAACTTTTTCTTTGGCTTTCCGTAAATTTGCAAAAATGGCACGTCCCATTTGGCAATAGTTACCATAAATGTAACATTAAAAAACAAAAAGAATATAATATACAAAAGAGAATGGAGGTAGTAAACATGTTAAAATTATTTAAAAAGACATTAGCAATTTGCTTAATAGGACTTGGCTTAGGAATATTGTTGGTTTTATTACTTCCAATGACTGGGTGGCTATTTATAATTGGCTTAGCTGTGGTATGCGTTGGATTTATGTGGCTAGCATGCTAGTAAAGGAGGGATACATATATGACTATTGTTGTTAAAAAAGTTCCAAAGTTTTTAAGAGGTTTTGTAAAGCTAATATTTGGAATTAAAGATAAAAATTGATAAATGCATATAAATAAAATTTATATTACGAATTAAAAAAAGATTAACATAAAATTTGAATTTAACTAGAAAAAGTGGTATAATAAATATGATGACAGAAAAATCTGTTACAAATACAAAAGACAGGAGGAGTTACTATGTGCTACGATTGCAACATTTCAGAACGGATTAAAAAGGGGGTTGAAATAGACGCCCCATTTCCACAGAATATGGCATTGGCGTATGCTGTATTGCAGAAAGAAGGTTATTCTATAGAAATGGATTGCCTTCAGGTAAGAAGTCAGTGCCTTGACCAGCTGACAAGGGTTAGATACTTAAAAACTGTATATGATAGAATAAAAATGTAGTTTTCTTCCAGTTTGAAAAATGTAGGAAAACCTACATTTTTTCTTTTTG
>CALXAE010000050.1 GCA_944386205.1 uncultured Clostridia bacterium | reverse complement strand
GACATAGCATTTTATACTACATCACTTTATAAGAAAAATATTTAAAAAAATTCCCACACCAGTCTTGACAATCTCTTACTTTTTAAAACAAGTTTATTTACTGTTTAATATTTTCGGCTTTAGCTTTCAGCTTTACAAGTATAAAGCGGGCCTGAAACCAATGTAGTAGCTGCTGAAAGAAGGATCACTGTAGAGGCGAAGGCAAGCTGGACTAATAGAACCATTGTGGTCGTAATCACCGCCCACGATTAACTCTGTCAACCGTGCTGTCAGCCTCTGTTGTCCATTCTTCTAGATTTCCTGCAAGGTCATATATATTATTAGCCTCTGTTTGTGTCATAGAACCTGTATTTATCAAATCTGTTGTATTTGAAAAACTATCATCAGAATAATTCCCCCAACTTTTACTATCTGCTACAATCTCTTCTGCTGTTACTGCACCTGTTTCATACAACCATCCTAATGTTCTATCCCATGCTGCTCCTGTTAATAACGAACTAGTAAATTCTGAACTTGTGTACATACTTTTTGCATTTGATAAGGCATCTGTTTGTGATATATTATTCCATAGTTTTCCATTCTCTAATGTTGAATTCCTATTAGCAACTGTTGAAACTTTACTTACAACCTTTCCATTCTCATAACTTGCCTCATATCTTCCTATATAAAATCCTCCATTTTCATTTACTGATGTTACTGTATCTGCATAATCAGCCTCTGGCTCTGAATAATCTTTCATAAATGAACCATCCATTAAAAATTCTTCTTCTGTTTCATAACCCCAATCAGCTAATAATTCTTCAAACGTACCATATCCATTTGCTATTGCATATTCATCTGTTGTCTGCCAATCTGTCATTGTATCTATTGCATACAAACTATGCACATTTAAAAAGACTTTTTTTGTCTCTCCTCCCGCTGTTATTGTTAATCTATATGGCCCATTGATGGTTGGTTCTACTTCTGTATTATTATAACTTGTTCCTAAATTATCTGTATCTGGTAATGTTATTTCGTCTCCATATGGGTCTGTTAAACTTATACTTTCTATATTTTCTTTACTACTCACATTTATTTGTATTTTTTGATTTTTATCCACTGGCACCCACACAAATTCATTTCCACTTGTGTCTTGTATTACATATCCTGTATCTACTGTTCCTTCTGTATGTGTAAAATCACTACTTGGCAATGGTGGGGTTTCTACTTTTTCTCCAACTATTTTCATTGTAGCTGTAATGTTTGATACCGTTGGACCTGTTATATTTCCACTTGCATCTACTGTATATTCTCTTCCTGATTCATATGTTACTGTTATTGGATTTTCTCCACTTGCCTGTGCATCTGTTCTTCCATTTCTATGCAATTCGTTTTGCAACTCTTCTGCTGTTACATCTCCTTGTCCATTCTTATCTGCCAATACTCCTGTATATGCCAATGAAAGTTGCTCTTTTTCCTCTGCTATCTCTGTTTGCTCACTCGCTTGACTAGCTCTTGTTAATATTCCATTCTCTCCTGTTAATGTCGCAATTGTTACTCCTGCTAATATTAGCAACACAATTATTGTTATTACTAGTGCTATTAGAGTAATACCATTATTATTTTTTCGCTTGTTTTTCATCTTTTAAAATTCTCCCTTCTTTTGTTATTTTATTACTTAGAGTTCCATACTCTAAGAAAGTATAATATCATTTTGAAGCCTTGCAATTGCTAGTCTTTACAATGATTTCAATTGAAAAGAAAATTTTAAAATGTTATACTTTTTATATGTTTTTTTTTATATGTTTTTTTGTGCTTTTTGGTTGACATTAGTACACTTTATTGTTAAAATTGGAATGTAAAAAATTTTCTTAGAGTATGGAACTCTGGGAAAATTTTGCTTTATTTACGGAATTTTTTAATAAGAATAGAAGTAAGAAAAGAAGGATTTTTGTGATTTTATACATTAAAAGTTCATGGAATTTTGTGATAAAATATATTAAATATGCATGGAATTTTGTGATGACCAAAATAGAATTAATAAAATCTAGAAAAATACAATGCACACAAATTTGCATAAATCCAAAGAAGAAAAGTAAAATTAGTATAGATTTTATGGCTTTCAGATTTGTTCTATGATATAATCTAACCAAGACAGGAAAAAGGTTGAAAAAATTATTTTCCTTTGATGTGCCAAATCAAAAGTTAATATTTTTAGAACTAAATAAAGGAATGATAGTAAAATGAAAGAACAACAATATATATTAAAAAAACCAGAAACATTTAATTTAAAAGACATATTTGAATGTGGACAATGTTTTCGATGGAATGAACAAGAAGACGGAAGTTATACAGGAATATGGAAAGAAAATGTGGTCAATATAAAAAAAGAAGGACAAGATTATGTATTTACTGGTATATGCAAAAATGGAAACCTAGAAGACGAAATACATACATATTTTGACATGGATAGAAACTATGAAGAAATAAAAGAAAAACTATCTCACATTGACAACTATATGAAAGATAGTATTCAATATGGTAAAGGCATCAGAATATTAAATCAAGACTTATGGGAAACCATTATATCTTTTATCATATCTGCTAATAACAATATACCAAGAATAAAAGGAATTATTGAAAGACTATCAAAAGCATATGGAAAGCCAATAGAATGGAACGGAAAAACATATTATACATTTCCAACACCAGAAGAATTGAAAAATGTTACTGTAGAGCAATATAGAGCATTAGGATTAGGTTTTAGAGATATTAGGCTTTATGAAACCACAAAAATGATATTAGAAGGAAAAGTAAACTTAAAAGAACTAGAAGAAAATCCAAATACCATGGAAGTGAGAGAAACATTATTAACACTTTCAGGTGTGGGACCTAAAGTGGCAGACTGTATATTATTATTTTCTGACTTAAAACGTTTAGAGGTATTTCCAATAGATGTGTGGGTTAGAAGAGTAATGAATGATTTATATATCAAAAACGAAGATGAAACAAAGGTCAACAAAAAACAAATTGAAAAAATAGCTAAAGAAAAATTTGGCAACTTAGCAGGATTAGCACAACAATATTTGTTTTATTGGAGAAGAGAGGCATAGTGTCCAATTAGGGACGTTTCTTTTTGAGACATTTTTATGTAAAGTTTATTGCTTTTAAAAAATATAAATATAAAAGTAAAGTTTCTATTATTTTTACTAACAAACAGAAGTTTACATAAAAATGTCTCGAAAAGAAACGTCCCCAATTGGACATCCGATTGGACAAAAAGGAGAAGGTTATGGGTTTAAGAATTATTTATGGAAAAACAGGAACAGGAAAAAGCAGTTTTTGTTTTTCAGAAATAGCAAAGTTAATAGAAAAAGAAGAAAATATATATTATATAACTCCAGAACAATTTTCATTTACAGCAGAGAAAAATTTAATGGGGTTTTTAAAAGAAAAAGCAGTTATGAATGCAGAGGTTATAACATTTAGTAGAATGGCAAATAGAGCATTAAATGAAATTGGCGGAAGAAATAAGACGAATTTATCAAAGTGTGGAAAAGCTATGCTCATATATTCGATTTTATCAAAACATCAAAATGATTTTCAATTTTTAGGGAAAAGTGATGAGAATATTGAAATTGGAATTCAAAGTATAACAGAGTTCAAAAAACATGGTATTACTTTAGAAACACTAAATAAAGAGATAGAAACCATTGAGGATAAATACTTAAAAACAAAGTTAGAAGATATCAGATTTATTTATCAAAATTATGAGGAACAAATTTCACAAAATTATATTGAAGAAACTGATTTATTAGATTTTTTAGCAAAGAGTATAGAGAATTTAAGTTGGATTAAAAACAGTATTATTTATATTGATGAATTTTCAGGATTTACAGCACAAGAATATGAAGTAATAAAACAATTTATCAAATATGCAAAACAAGTTAATATCACGATGTGTATTGACAATTTGGAAAGAGATACCAATCCAGATATAGATATATTTTATTCTAACAAACAAACCTTAAAAAAGCTAGTTAGAATTGTTGATGAAAATTACTTTCAGCTAGAAGAACCAGTAGAATTACAAAAACAATATCGATTAAAAAGTGAAGAATTACAGGTGTTAAGTCAAAATTTATATAGTACAAAATCCACAAAATATGCAAAAGATGTGGAAAATATACATCTATTTTTAGCAAAAAACAGGTATTCAGAGATTGAAAATGTAGCAAAAACCATTTGTAAAATGGTAAGAGAAAAACAGTTAAGATATAGAGATATGGCAGTGATTACTAAAAATATAGACATGTATTCTTCACTTGTAAGAAGTATTTTTGCAAAATATGATATTCCTGTATTTATTGATGAAAAAAGAGATTTGAACCAAAATGTGATTGTGCAGTATGTGCTTTCTATTTTAGACATTTTTACAACCAATTATGCAAATGAAGCAATGTTTAATTATATCAAGTTAGGATTTTTAGATATAGAAGATGACGAAATTTTTAAGCTAGAAAATTATTGTACAAAATGGGGCATTAAGCGAAATAAATGGAAAGAAGATTTTAAATATGAAATGGAGGATGAGAATAAGAAACAAGAGATTGAAAGACTAAATGAAATACGAAAACAAATTATAGAGCCATTAATCACTTTAAAAAAGAATATTGATAAAGAAAAAACAGCGATAAATATTACCAAACAAATCTATGGATTTTTGCAAGAACAAAATATAGAAGAAAAGATTTCTAAAAAAGTAAAAGACTTAGAAGAGAGAGGATTAATTGATTTAGCAAATGAATATGTGGAAAGTTATCATATCATTTTAGAAGTTTTTGATGAAATTGTTTTGGTATTTAAAGAAGACAAAATGAATATAGATACATATAGTAAAATTTTAAAAATTGGATTAAAAAATAGTGAATTGGGTAAAATTCCAGCAACACAGGATCAAGTGACTTTAGGAGATGTTGATAGAACGAGAAGTCATAAGGTAGAGGTTGTGTTTGTCATTGGTTTAAATGATGGTGTTTTCCCAAGTGTTAATAAAGATGAAGGATTTTTAAATGATACAGATAGAGAACGCTTAAAAAATGATGGCATAGAATTAGCCAATGGTACATTAGAAAATCTGTATGAGGAAAATTTTAATATTTACAAAGTGTTTACAACTGCGGAACAAGAAATGTATTTATCATATGCTTCATCAGATGGAGAGGGAAGAGCATTAAGACCATCTATTTTAATCCATAAAATGAAAAAGATTTTTCCAAAATTAGAAGAGCAAAGTGATGTTATAACCAAGCAATATGAAGTTGTCAATCAAGACATTACATATGAAGAATTACTAGAAAAAATATATCAACTAAAAAATAAAGAAGACATAGAAAATTTATGGTATGCAGTATATGCTTGGTACAAACAAAATCCTAAATGGAATACAAGGCTAGAGCAAGACATGGAAGGGTTAGCCTATACCAATGTACCGAAAACATTGAAAAAAGAAAACATGGATAAACTATATGGAAATACTTTACATACGAGTGTATCAAGATTAGAGCAGTATCGAAGATGTCCATTTTCATATTATCTACAATATGGATTAAAAGTAAAACCAAAGGAAGAGTTGAAAATTCAAAGTTTTAATACAGGTTCTTTTATGCATGAAACAATTGACGAATTTTTTAAATATGTACATGAAAATGGCTTAAATTTGGCAGAATTAGAAGAAATAGATATTCAAAAAATTGTATCTAAAATTATTGATGAAGATTTGGAATTGTCAAAAAACTATATTTTTAAAGCAACGGTAAAATACAATATTCTTGTAAGAAGATTAAAAAAGATTGTTAGCAAAGCTTTAAAATATATTATTCAAACCTTGATTTATAGTGATTTTACGATTAAAGGAACAGAGGTAGAATTTGATACAAAAGGAGAATATAAGCCAATTCAATTAGAATTAGAAGATGGAAAAAGAATTGAGATCACAGGTAAAATTGATAGGATTGACATAGCAAAAGAAGAGTATGGAAATTATTTAAGAATTATTGATTACAAATCTTCAAGTAAAAATATTGACTTAAATGAGGTGTATGCAGGATTGCAAATACAGTTATTAACTTATGCAGATGCTGTATGCAAAGAAGAGGATTTAATTCCAGCAGGGATATTCTATTTTTCACTATTAGAACAAATGGTAAAAGCAGATAAAAAAATATCAGATGAAGAAATAGAAGAATTAATCAGAAAAAACTTCAAAATGAAAGGATTAATTGTAGCAGATGTAAAAGTTATTAAAATGAATGATAATTCTTTAACGACAGGAACTTCTAAAATGGTCCCAGCAGCTATTAGCAAGTCTGGAGAAGTCATTGAAAAATGGACAAATGGTGTAAAACAGGAAGAATTTAGCATATTGCAAAAATATATTTATCAAACAATAAAAGAAATTGGAAAAGAAATTTTTAATGGGAATATCGATTTAAAACCATATTACAAAAATGGAAAAACACCTTGTGAATATTGTGAATATAAATCTATATGCACCTTTGACCCAAGAAGAAAAGAAAATACATACCAATATATTAACAAATTGACAAAAGATGATATAATAAGGAAAATGAAAAAAGAAATCAATGAAGCTTAAAATGCTAAATCGGTTCAAAGAAAGGAGAAAAGGCTATTATATAGTCTATATCAAAATTTATGAAAGATTTATCAAATAAAAATGTGCTTCACGTCAAAGACAAAAACATAGAATATTTACAATTTAGAAAATTATTAGAATATAAAGATATTATTCATCATGCATATGCATTAGGTTTGGATGTAGGATTTAAAACAACTACAGCAGACCAAAAACCAGCACCAATGGAAAGAATGGAATTAGCAAAACAATCTTATAAAAAATTATGTAGTAGTATAGAGAGCGATTATGCCCATATCGTGCAAGCAAACCAAAACCATACAGATGTTGTGAAAATTGTTCAAGAAAAAGTCAACATAGATGAGCCAGATTTTAGTTTGACAGAAGAAGGCATAGAAGATGGACTAATCACGAATAAAGAGAATTTAATGTTAGCAACAACAAATGCAGATTGTATCTTATTATTGTTTTTTGATCCGATAAAAAAGGTAATTGCCAATACACATTCTGGTTGGAAAGGGACATTGCAAAGAATTTCTATAAAGACAGTTCAAAAAATGGTAAACGAATTTGGAAGTAATCCTCAAGATATCATATGCTGCATTTGTCCAAGTATTAGAAAATGCCATTTTGAAGTAGATAAAGATGTCAAAGATATGTTTGAAAATGAATTTCATGATTTAGAAAATGCCAAATTCATAGATATAGAAGATGAGAATAAAGAAAAGGTAATTCAGTCAAAAGATTTTATAGAGGAAAAAATAGAAAATACAAAATGGAATATAGATACGGTTTTAATTAATAGAATTCTTCTTCAAAAAGAAGGATTAAAGCTAGAAAATGTTATCGATTCAGGAATTTGTAGTGTTTGTAATTCAGATTTAATACACTCTTATCGAGTAGAAAAAAAGGTATATAATACAGAAACAGCAATTATTGAATTAAAAGTTACAATTTAATGTAAGAATTAGTAATATTTCTTCATTAGCACATTTAATTTCATAAAATATTTATATATTACTGCTTTTTTGTTTAAGTGAGATAATTATAGCTGTGAATTGTAACAATTAAAAATAGAAAGTAAAAAATAGAAGGATGTAATAAAAATGTTTAAAACATGGGAAGAATTAGAAGAATCAATTATAAATTGTCAAAAGTGTAAATTATGTAAGACGAGACAAAATATAGTATTTGGAACAGGAAACAAGGATGCAAGATTGATGTTTATTGGAGAAGGACCAGGGGCAGACGAGGATAGATTAAGTGAACCATTTGTAGGGAGAGCAGGTAAATTAATGGACTTAGCTTTTGAAACATTAGGCATTGATAGAAAAGAAGTGTATATTGCAAATGTGGTTAAATGTAGACCACCTGCAAATCGAAATCCAGAAGAAGATGAAGCAATAGCCTGCTTAGATTATCTGAGAAACCAAGCAATCCTTGTACAACCAGAAGTGATTGTCTTATTAGGAAGTGTCGCTTTAAAAAATATTTTAGGAAAAGAATATGGTATTACAGCTTCTAGGGGAAAATGGGTAGAGAAAAAAGGAATCAAATATATGCCAACTTGGCATCCAGCAGCATTATTGCGTGATGAAACGAAAAAAATTGATTTTATAAAAGATTTGCAAAAAGTGGTAGAAGAAATGGAACTCAAGTAAAAGAGAATTATTGCAATTCATGAATTATTTATGAAAAACTTATCTATTAAGTCAGTTTTATTGACGAGGGGATTTAAACAGTGTAAAATATAAAAAATGCGTATAATCAGTTTTTCATTATAGAAAATTGCATTTTGATAGTAAAAGATAAAGTTAATACTGAAAAGAGGAGAAAAGATGATAAAAGAAATAGAAGAGAAAGTAAATTATTGCTTAAATTGTAAGGTAAGACCATGTTCTGTAAAAGGTTGTCCATTAAATAATCGTATACCAGATTTTATACAAGCATTAAAAAAAGAGGAATATTTTGATGCATATAAAATCCTATCAGAAACAACAGTGTTGCCAGGGGTATGTGGAAGAATTTGCCCTCATGAGAAGCAATGTCAAGGTTCTTGTGTAAGAGGAATAAAGGGGGAACCTGTTTCAATAGGAGAGTTAGAAGCATATACATTTGATAAAGCACATGAATTAGGATATCATTTACAAGATTGCTATGACAAAGCAGAAAAGAAAGATAAGAAAGTAGCAGTTATTGGAGGAGGACCAGCAGGACTTACTTGTGCAGGGTTTTTAGCAAAAGAAGGTGTGCAAGTTACAATATATGAAAAGTACGATTATCTAGGCGGATTATTGATGTTTGGAATTCCGGATTTTCGATTGCCTAAAGAAATTGTAGAAAATACTGTAAAAGATATTCTAGATTTAGGAATAGAAGTAAAATATAATCAAGAACTTGGGAAAGATTTTACTTTAAAAGATATAGAAAATGAATATGATTCCATATTTTTAAGCATTGGTGCAAATGTTTCTTCTAAAATGGGTGTAGAAGGAGAAGATTTAGAAGGTGTTTATGGAGGAAATGAGTTACTTGAATATAATTTACATCCAGATTATAAGGGTAAAAAAGTAATTGTAACAGGTGGCGGAAATGTTGCAATGGATTGTGCTAGAACTATTAACAAATTAGGTGCAAAAGAAGTAACTGTTGTTTACAGAAGAGCAGAAGAACAAATGCCAGCAGAGAAAAAAGAAATAGCAGATGCAAAAGCAGAAGGCGTAAAGTTCGCTTTTCAAAACAATATTGTTAAAATTTTAGGAAATGAAAAGGTAGAAAAAGTAGAATTGATCAAAACAAAATTAGTACAAAAAGAAGGGGAAAGCAGATTATCTCCTGTTAACATCGAAAATAGCAATTATCAGATAGATGTTGATTACATTATAATGGCATTAGGTTCAAAGCCACAAGAATATGTAAAGGATTTAGGTTTAACATTAAATAAGTGGGGCAATATAGAAGTAAATGAAGAATATAAAACTTCTAATCCTAAGATTTTTGCTGGCGGAGATTTGGCAGGAATGAAAGGAACTGTTGCATGGGCAGCAAAATCAGGAAGAGAAGCCGCAAAAAACATTATTAAGAATATAACAAACTGAAGTTACCATCTTTCCAATTTAAAGAATACTATGTGCGAATGGAAGAACATAGTATTCTCTAAATTGGAAAGATGGTAACTTCAGTTTTATATATCATTATTTTCGGTTTCAGAAGATTTTCCTAAAATTAATCGTTTAATGGTTTTAAATAAAGAAAGAAATTTTCCTTCACTTTTTGTTTTTATATTAATAGCAGTTTCAATGCCACCATTTTCTAAAACATTATATTTATGTTCTAACTGTGCCATTTTTTCAACATAATAATCATTAAAAAATGTATAACCTTCAGAAAAACCTAAATAAGATTTCATACCATATAATTTTTTTCTATAATTTTCTAATTCTTCTAAATTTGTTATATTTAGAAAAGCTTTATCAAAATAGCTAGAAACAATTAAGTTTTGGGTTCTTAAAAACGTTAATTTGATTTTTTCTTTTAAATCATCAATCTTTTTTACCATGTCATCAACTTTTTTATTTCTGTCATCTACTAAAGCAATTTTATTATTTAATTTTATGATATCTTCTTCGGCAAATAAAATATCATCAATCGCATTTTGTATTGCCATAAAAGCTTTTTGAGAAGTTAATTCGGAAAATTTTATTTTAAAATCATCATTACTAAACAAAGTACTTTTAAATAGGATGTCTTCTCCAGTAATATATGCTAATTGATTAACTAAGCAACATTCTAAAGGATAATATGAAGGACTTGTTGTTTCAAAACTAATTTCAAAGTATTTTACGTAATCCTTTGGAATACCAATTATTTTTGAAGACATTAGCTGAACAGCTGCTTCATTTAAGCCTAATCCATAAATTTTAAATTCTGTATAATCACATAATCCCATTTTAAGAAGATAATTTCTTTTATCTTTTACTTCTTGAAGATAATGTATACATTCATGGATAGCAAATTCTTCCATATCTTCTTCAGGTATATGTTCATTAAAATAAATAGAGGTATTTTTATAATAATAATTTGCTTCTGCCATTCCTTCAGGCATTTTTGCTTTATACATATCTAATCTGGATAATTTGATAAACAACTCATTTTCTTTTAATCCATAAGAAGGAAAGGTTTCACATAATTTAGAAGCAATGTTTTTAGCAATTGAATTTATTTTTAAAGTATCTAACTTTTGAGTTACTTCAATTCCATCTTTCTTTAAATCAGATTTTATACTCATTCTCATTCTCCTTAGTATATACTTCTCTAACCATATTATACTATATAGCATGAAGAAAGAATATTTCATTTATGTTAAATATTGATTACAGTTTGATTACAAAAATGTAGAATTTTGTCGAAAAGTTTTTGTTGACATTTAATATTTTTGAATATATAATATCACAAAAAGAAAGGAGGGAAAGAATGAGTAATACTGACAATGAAATTTTACTAAAGATATATGAAGAAGTAAAACATATGAAAAAACAACTGGAAAGATTACCAGCTATGGAAAAGCAACTAGAGAAAATCCCAGCTATAGAAAAACAATTAGAGAGAATACCACTTATGGAAAAACAACTAGAGAAAATCCCAGCTATAGAAAAACAATTAGAGAGAATACCACTTATGGAAAAACAACTAGA
>CALXAE010000049.1 GCA_944386205.1 uncultured Clostridia bacterium | reverse complement strand
ACAGCAGAAGAGCAGGTTGTACAAGTATTAAACTTTGATATTCACTTAGTAAAAGACTTTAGAGGAAGAAGATATATAGAAAGAGTAACAGAATGTATTCCAGTAGAAGACAAAAATGAATATACATTTGACCATAGAAATGAAAAAACATTAGAAGGAAAATTTGACAAATTCTTTGATAATGCAACACATTATTTTACAAAATCAACAGACAAAAAATTATATATTTACAGAAATGTATTAGAAAACATTGATGGAGAATATGTTATGACAAACCCAATTACAGATCAAAACATCAAAGAAATGAGAAACAATATGGATGAATCAGATATAGAAGGATTTGATAAATTTATTGAAAGAAATTGGGGAATTAAAAGCAAAGAAACAGTACCAGTTGTTGCAACTGAAAGAAGAGGAAGACCAAGAAAAAGTGAAATATAGAAAAGGAGGTGCTATTTTAAGTGTCTAACCAAGTTATTTTCTACATAATGGGTGGATCAGTAGCTGTATTAGTGGTAATTATATTAGTATATTATATATTGTCCAAAAAAATGCAGAAATCTGAATATAGGCAAATCAAAAAATTACAACAAGGTACAAAAGAAAAGACATTTTCAATGGAAATTTTGTACCAAAGACTATATATTACCTATGCAAGAATCCCATTTTTGAAGCGATACATATTAAAGCTAAGAAGAAGATTAGAAATTATTAATATAGATGATGAATATAATACCAGAAAAGATTCTGCAAAAATATTAACAAGGGCACTTGCAATAGTCATTCCGACAGCAATACTTACAATATTAATAACTAGTAGTAACTACTTACTAATGTTTATTTTATTAATATTTGAATTATTTATGGTGGATACATTAATTGATGGTTCTATTGATAAAAAGGATACAAATTTATTAAAAGAACAATTAGATTTCTTCTCAGAAATCAGACATGCTTATCATGAATTCAACATGGTAGAAGAAGCGATATATCAAGTTTCACAAGATGATGAAATGGATATATCTAGGCAAGGTGAAAAAATCTATGAAATTTTAATTTCTGATGATCCAGAAATGGAACTAGAAAAATATTATGATATTGCACCAAATGTATTTTTGAAGGAATTTGCAGGTATATCTTATTTAACAAAAGAATTTGGTGACAGAAAAGTTAATGGTGCTTCTCTATATTTGAAAAATATAAACAATATTACAAAAGAAATGCAGTTAGAGATATTAAAAAGAGATAAATTAAACTATGTATTCCAGAGTTTATCTTTGATATCTATTGCACCAGTATTATTACTAGAGCCATTAAAAAGCTGGTCAATTAGTAACTTTTCATTTACAGAAAGTTGGTATAATGGAAAACCAGGAATGATAGTACAAATACTAATATTAATTTTAACAGTTATATCTTATGTATTAGTTAGAAGATTAAAAGATAATGGTTCAACAGGAATAAACACAAAAAATACGGAAAATCCATGGCAGGCAAAACTATATAAAAACAAATTTGTAAAAAAAGTTGTAGATTTGTTTATTCCAAAAGATGGAACAAAAGAATACAGAAAAATAAAACAATTACTAAAAGACGCTGCATCACATTTAAGAATGGAATGGCTATACATTAACAGAATAACACTTGCTATTGCAACTTGTATTATTTCTTTAATCTTGTTTGTTTATCTACATCAATTAGCAATTGATTATGTATATACAGAGCCGACAACAACATATGATATTTTGCGGTGAAATGACAGAAGAAGATAGGGCTACTGCAATGGAAATTACTGAACATGATAATGAAGTAATTGATATGTTTAGAGGAAACCTAGATACAACAGTTGAACAAGTAGAGATTGCAATAGGAAGAGTAGACTTTTTTGATGATTTAAGTGACGAAGAAGTTACAGCAGCAGCAGAAAGAATTTTTGACAAAATTCAGATTGTAAATAGTGAATATTTACAATGGTTTGAAGTATTATTATCATTTGTATTTGCAATAATTGGATATATGGCACCAATATGGATGCTAGTATTCCAAGCTAAAATGAGACAAATTGAAATGGAAGACGAAGTAATGCAATTCCAAACAATTATCTTGATGCTTATGAGAATTGAAAGGGTAAATGTAGAGATGATTTTGGAATGGCTAGAAAGATATGCAAATATCTTTAAAGAACCAATAGGAAAATGTCTTAACAACTACGAAGCTGGTGCTTGGGAAGCTTTAGAAGAAATGAAAGAAGAAATTAGCTATATGCCACTTGTTAGACTTGTAGAAAGTATGCAGGCAGCAGTAGAAAAAATACCAATTAGGGATGCTTTCGATGAACTAGAGTCAGAAAGAGACTACTATCAAGAAAAACGTAAAGAATCAAATGATAGATTAATCAAAAGAAAAGGTATGATAGGTAAGTTTATAGGATTTGCACCAATGGTATGCATGTTTGTAGGATATTTGATTATACCATTAGTATTCATAGGATTAACAAGTATGTCAAGTTCATTTAGTACAATGACAGCTCAAACAGCATAATTGCTAAAGGAGGAAAAAAATGGAGAATGCATCAAAAGCTCTAATTATGGCAGCCAGTGTTTTAATAGCACTAATAATTATAGGTGCATTTATGTTAATGATGACTGGGTTAACAGATTATCAGCAGAGTTCATATCAAGCAACAGCAGATGCACAAACAACAGAATTTAATAACCTATATACAACATATGCAAGAAATGACGTAAGAGGTAGTGAAATGATTTCATTAATGAACAGAGTGGTGGATTATAATACTAGAAAAACATCATCAGGATATACAGAGATGGAAATTACGATTACAATCCCACAAAATATTCGACAAAATTTAGCATATGATGGAAATAACAAGTTAATAGACCGAAATACATATTATGAGGATACTATTGATGATATTGTAGGAATGCCAACATCTATTAGTGGAGATATTTCTGGTGGTAAAGTTAGAGATATTGAAGATAAATATGAACAAAAATATGCAAATCAACTTGCTTCCCAAATCTCTACTATTGCAGGAATTATGGATGATTATAATTCAACATCAGACAGAAATAATGCATTTGATGAAGAACATATGCTACCAAAATCAGCTTCTACATATGGTAATGTTAATCAAATCTATCAAGACGCATTAGTATATTATGAATATGTACAATTTAAAAGAACATATTTTAACTGTACAAATACTGAATATGATACAGATTCAGGAAGAATTATTAAAATGGAATTTGAATGTACAAGAATAGGAGTTTAATATGGAAAATGCTTCAAAAGCGTTGATAATGGCAGCAGGTGTTTTAATTGGGCTTATGATTATCTCCTTAGGAGTATATTTGTTTGTGAATTTTGGAGGTACAGCAGGTCAGATACAAGCTAATATTGATGAAAATCAATTGGCCCAATTTAATAGTCAATTTACATCTTATGCAGGTAAGGAGAATGTTACAATTCATGATGTGGTTTCAATGGCGAAATTAGCAACACAAAATAATCAATCATATCAATTACCGTTTCAAACAGCTAATGGTAATAATAATTATATAACTGTGTTGCGTAATGGAATAGCGATAGAATTAGGCTATAATGAAAGCTATAATGCTACGCAAAGAGCTAATCAAATAGAAGAAAAATATAATCAAATAATTTCTGATGAAGTAACTAGTATATCGAATGAAGATGGATTACCTAAATATACGGTACAGGTAGAAATTAGCAATGTAACCAGAAGAGTTTATCTAGTTACCTGTAATAGAATAACTTAAAATGTAAAGGTGAAAAATGAAAAAGATAATTATATTTTTTGTAATTATATTAATTATTGTTGCAATAGTATCATATATGTATTTGAATTATCAAGCAACATATAAGGAAGCACAAATAAAAAATGCACAATATGAAAGTTACGATGGACAAGAATTATATGGTACAGATCTAGCAACATTAATTAACAAAGCAGTAGATGATAATACTAAAAATAAAATAGATAAAGATGAGGATGGATTATATACAGATAATGGCACAGATTCTATTAGAATAGATATCTTATTTACAGATGATAACAAAATCCATACTATGGAAGAAATCTATAACACTGGAACGAGTACATTTATGCAATATTATAATCAAATAAAATTTAAATGTACAAAAATTGAGCATCATAGTAAAACAGGAAGAGTAAGCTATATGTATTTTGAACAGATAGCAAATTAAATAAGTTATTAAAGTTACTAAAGAAAATTTAGTAAAAAAATATACAAAAAGAAAAAAGGAGGAATCTAATATGGAGAATGCATCAAAGGCATTAATCATCGCAGGTGCTATATTACTTGCAATCTTAATTATTTCATTAGGAATTTTAATTTATAATCAAGCATCAGGTGTTGTAAATAGTAACTCAATGAGTGAGGTAGAAAGACAAAATTTTAACCAAAAATTTATACAATATGATGGTACAGCAGTAAGAGGTTCAACAGTAAGAGCATTATTACAAGCAGTTCTATCAAATAACTTATCAGCAGATAGTGATGATAGAAGAGTAACTGTAAATGGTGGAAGAGGAACTCTTAGCATGTCAAAAAATGCAACATCAGCACCAACAGAAGATGTAAAAACAGGTTCAAGTTATACTGTAAAATGCGAATATGGAAGCACAGGTGGAAATACAGGTTTAGTAACAAATATTGTAATAACAGAAAATTAATAAAGGGGAAGGATGATAAAACATGGAGAATGCATCAAAAGCATTAATTATAGCAGGAGCTATATTATTAGCTATTTTAATTATATCATTAGGAATTTTAATTTATAACCAAGCAGCAGGAGTTGTAAATAGTAATTCAATGAGTGAAGTAGAAAGACAAAATTTCAACCAAAAATTTCTACAATATGAAGGACCATCAGTAAGAGGAACAACAGTAAGAGCATTATTACAAGCAGTTCTATCAAATAACCTATCAGCAGATAGTGATGATAGAAGAGTTAGTGTTAAAATAGATGGAAAAACAGAAGATGCATCAATGTCAACCAGTGCAACATCAGCACCAACAGACAAAATTAAAACAGGTTCAAGTTACACTGTTACATGTGCTTATGGAAGTACAGGTGGAAATACAGGTTTAGTAACAAGTATAACAATAAAAGAAAATTAATGATAATGATAAGGAAAGGATGATATATTATGGAAAATGCAGTAGATGCTTTAAAAATGGCGGCAGCTGTTCTAACATTTGTACTAGCGTTGGGAATTAGTATGTCATCTTTTTCTCAAGCTAGAGAAACAGCACAAATTTTAATCGACTATACAGATAGAGAATCTGTTACACAATATGCAGAAGATACAAATTCAAAAACTAGAATAGTAGGGGCTGAAACAATTGTTCCAGCAATTTATAGAGCATATAAAGAAAATTATAGAATTTTATTTTATGCTCAAGATGGAGATCCAATAGAGTTATATAAGAAAAGAGAAAATGGAACAGATGTATCTGTCAATTATATAGATTTGGAAAGAGAAGTATTAGGAAATAATAGACAACAAGATAATTTTATAATGGCATTATTATATGGTACAAATGCTAATTTGCAAACAGCAGATGGAACACCGATTAGTTGGAGTAATTTTACTAGTGAATTAGCAATGAATAATTCAAGAATAACCTTGAATTCACAAGGGATCTATGATACAATATTAGAAGGAAATACTTTTGAAGAAAGATTTGGTGTATATTATCAAGAAGATTTATTACCAGAAAATTATGATCCTGATACAGATATTGGTGATGAATATGATACAGAAGAAACACCAGATGCCAATAAAACTAAGAAGAGAGTGATATCATATTATATGCAATAATTTATGTACAATATAATAATGGTATTATAAGGAGGGAATATATATGGGAGATTCATTAATAACAATTGTAGCAATTGTGCTAGCAGCAATTTTGATGTTTATTTTTCCATTGATGTCAATGTCAGATAGAACAGATGATATATCACAATTAACAGTAAAAACAGCTACAACAGAATTTGTAGACAATGTAAGAACTACTGGAAGATTATCTTTAGATGATTATTCAGCATTTGAACAACAAATTGCAGCAACTGGAAATAGTTATGAAATAGAAATGGAAGTAAAAGTATTAGATGAAAATCCAGGAAAGAAAACCACACAAGCAAGTTCTACAAAGATAGGAGAAAATGTTTATTATTCAATGTATACATCACAAATATTAGATACAATATCACCAACTGATGGTACGAAAAAGGTACTTGCATTAAAAGAGGGAGATATGTTTTCGACAAGTGTGAAAAACACAAATACAACTTTATCACAACAATTGAAAAACTTCTTTTATACAGTAGCTGGAAATGATACATATACAATAGCTGCGGAACATGGTGGATATGTAACAGCAAATGGAAGCGGAAACTAAAAAATTGTAATATATTATGAAATAGCCTGTAATTAAGAAAGTTACAGGCTATTACAAAATACACATACAAAGGAAAGATGGATTTATGAAAATTCAATATTTAGCTGTCGTTTTTGTAATCATAATGTTACCTATATCATTAGTTTTTTCTGTTTATGTAGAAGGACAAGTGGAAACATTGGATATGCAAATTTCATATGATACAAAATTAGACAATTCAACTTATGATGCAATCAAAGCATTTCAATTAAATACAGTTAATAGTAGCACGTCAGATCTAACCAATTCTAAGATCAGAGATATAGAAGCTGCTGCAAATAGTTTTTTTAATTCTATTGCTACAAATTTTAACATGGTAGGATATAATAGTGACAATTTGAGAGCATATGTACCAGCATTGGTATTTACTATGTATGATGGATTTTATATTTATTCACCATTTGAAAATACATTAGATGAAGAAACGCAAAATCGTTTACCACAAGATGGAAGTGTTACATATGCAGGTGGAGAAGAAGTAACAGGGTTAAAACCATATATATACTACAGTTGCCGATATGTAAGAGGACAAATGGATGTTACAATCACTTATTCTTTAGACAATTACATAACAATACAAGGATATGATAAAAATGGAAATCCAATAAATGATGCAGGATATTTAATAGATAATATAAGTTACAATTCTTCTACAGGAGCTATTACATATAGAGGAATTCAAATTACAGAAGAACCACAGCTAACAGAATATATTGGAAATAATTTATATCCATATGTGAAAATTAATGGAGTTAAATATTATAAAGATTCAAGTGGAAATTGGTTTACACTAATGAATGGCAGTTTTAATTATGGGCAAGGTACATTTAGAGATGAAAATAATGATATGGCATATCGATATTATTTAGAAGCATTGGACTTTAAAAAGAGATTAAAGGACTATGGAGTTGAAGAATTAACTTCAGAAAATGCAGTAGGAGTAAGCGACATTACAGATGCAAATGGAGATGTAGTATATAGTTTTACTGATGGCGATTATCAAATATTTGATTTTGATAATGATATAGAAGAATCAGATTCAAACTTTAATAATCATAGATTAGCTGTTATCAGATATGTTATAGAAAGTAATCTATCTGTTGCTTTGTCAAATTATAATGATTATGGAACAGGATCTTACAATTTTAGAATGCCAAAATTATCAGAAGAAGACTGGGATAGAATATTAAATAATGTATCATTAATTAGTTTCTTACAAGGATTAAGTATTGGTGGTAAAATTTATAATGGATATTCAGTTATTAACAACAATAAAAATGAAGAAGTAGTAACAGAAGATTCTATTTATATTATTGAAGATGTTAATAGTGACAGTAGTGAATATCATAGAGTAACACACAATGGATTAGAATCAATGGTAAATAACAATTCAAGAGGTGTATTTAATATAGATTTTGAAAGAAAATCAATAGGAAGCACAGCAACAGAAACAACATATTATTATTATCCACATAGACAATTAGGTTGCTATACCTGTTATGTTGCACAAACAGATAGTGAAACACCATCAAATATATATGAATATTTAGATGGAATGACTGATAAGACATTGGCAAAATTGTATTATACAGCTTTAGGAAGAGAAAGATATAGTATGTATAAAGTATTTAGAAATCCAGAAGAACATGTAAATCAATTTAGATGATGACTTTGGGGACGGAGCAAAAAATCATCGCTCCGTCCCCAACAGCATATTTTTTGTATAAAAAAAAATAAAACGTTAATACTAATATAAACGAAAGTAGGAGAAATTATGTATAAAAAATTTTTCAAAAAAATAATAGTATTAATGTTTTTATTTATTTTGTATGTATATATACTAGTTATACAATATCTGCCAGACCAGATAACAATATTTGAAGGGGAGAATATATCATTAAAAACAATTTTCGGAATGTCTGTTAACTCGGAAGATGAAGTATTAGAAACATCTGTAAATACAGGAGAGAAAACCATTAATAAGGTGGGAAGTGAAAAATTATCTATTAGCCTATTTGATAATTTCATTATAAAAGATGTAAATGTATCTGTTCTTCCAAGGACAACAGTTATTCCGGTTGGAAATGTTGCAGGTGTAAAACTATATACAAGTGGAGTTTTGGTTGTAGGTATGTCAGAAATAGAAGGTGAAGATAATAAAATCTATAAGCCATATGAAAACACCGGAATTGAAGAGGGTGATACAATTATAAAAATAAATGATAATGAAGTTAGTTCAACAGATGACTTAATAGAAAAAGTAAATATGTCAAATGGTAAAGAAATAGAAATAGAATATATCCATGATGAAGAAACAAAAGAATGTAGTATAACTCCTGTAAAAACAAGTTCAGAAGAATATAAATTGGGATTATGGGTAAGAGATAGTGCAGCAGGTGTTGGAACTGTTACTTTTTATGAACCATCTACTAAGCAATTTGGTGCTTTAGGACATGGTATTACAGATATTGATACAGGAGATTTAATCAATATTTCATCTGGACAATTTGTAACTGCAAGAATCTTAGACATAAAAAGAGGTGAGGATGGTAATCCAGGAAAAATACAAGGAACAGTAGAAGAACAACAAACTATTGGAGAAATAACAAAAAATACTGAATTTGGAATATATGGACAAATAGAAGATCTATCTAGTTTAAATATTGATACAAGCAAAGAAATGGAAGTAGCATTGCGAGATGAAATTGAATTAGGAAAAGCAACTATATTATGTAGTTTAGATAATCAAACAGTTGGAGAATATGAGATTGAAATAACAAAAATATATAAAGAAAATAATTATAATAATAAAAGTATGGAAATAAAAGTTACAGATGAAGCATTAATAGAAAAAACAGGTGGTATTATTCAGGGAATGAGTGGATCACCAATTATACAAAATGGAAAATTTGTAGGTGCTGTTACACATGTTCTCGTAAATTCGTCCACAGAAGGTTATGCAATATTTGGTGACCTAATGTTAAAGCAATCTAAAGAAGTGGACAATTAGCCAATATACTATTTATAAAATTTTATTTATTAAATGGCTGGCGTTACAGAATATACAAATTCTAACATTATAAAGCAGGCACCTCTCACAGCAAGTCTGAGATTCTCCTACTTGATAATGTAAGAATTTGTAATATTCTTTCACTAGCACATTTAATTTCATAAAATTTTATAAATAGTATATTGGCTTTATATATCTACCAAAAATAAACTAACAAAATATTTTTTATTATTAATTGATATTTTATAGGTCTGTCCCTTTTGACCAATTTTTGTCCATTTTGGCACGTCCCCAATAGCGTCAACATAGCATTGGTCCGATATTAGTAACTGTTCCAGCACCTAAAGTTAAAACAATATCATTTTCTTCGACATGAGATTTTACATAATTTGCACATTCGTCAAAATCGGGAATATACAAAGCATCTTTTCCTAGAGAATGTAATTTATCAACTAAATCTTTAGAAGATATATTATAAGTATTAGTTTCTCTGGCAGCGTAAATGTCTAAAATAATTATATTATCAAAATTTAGTAAAGCATTTGCAAAATCATCTAGCAAATTTTTTGTTCTGCTATATGTATGAGGTTGAAAAATAACCCAAGATTTATGATATTTTTTATTCATTAAAGATTTAGCAGTAGCAACAATTTCTGTAGGATGATGTCCATAATCATCATAAACACTTGCAATATTATTAATTTTACCTTTATACTCAAATCTTCTATGAGCACCAGTAAAATCTAAAAGAGCAGATTTAATTATATCTGTTTCTAAATGATAATTTAAACAAATTGCAATACATGCAAGAGCATTAGAAATATTATGCTTGCCAGGTACAGATAATTGAAAAGTATCTAAAAATTCATTATGTTGGTAAACATCAAATTTTGCAAATCCATCATCATTAAATTCTATATTGGTAGCATAAAAATCTACATTTGAATTTTGTATACCATATGTTAAAGTTTTAGCATTTGTATAATGCATAAGATCTAGACAATTTTGATCATCTCCATTAGTAACTAAAACACCATTATCAGGTAATAATTTTACATATTTAATAAAAGCATTTTTTATATTATCAAAATTTTTGAAATAATCTAAATGATCATTATCAATATTTAAAATAATTTCTGCTTTAGGACTAAATTTTAAAAAACTTTCTACATATTCACAAGCTTCTATAATAAAATGTTCGCTATTTCCAACTCTATAATTCCCATCTAATTGTTTTAAATAAGCACCAACTTGTATACTTGGATCAGCTAAAGCCTTAACAAAACAAAGAGATATCATCGAAGTAGTGGTAGTTTTTCCATGAGTTCCAGAGATGCAAATTGTATCTTGAAAACATCTGGTTAGCTCTCCTAAAAAATCAGCTCTTTCAATAATAGGAATGTTATGATTTTTAGCTTCAATCATTTCTAGGTCGTCTTGTTTAATTGCAGCAGAATAAACTACAACGTCAGCTTTTCTAACATCATCTAAATTGTGTCCGATTGTAACAGGAATACCCCTTTCTACTAGTGTTTGAACAGATTCAGAATTGGCCATATCAGAACCAGTAATGTGAAATCCCCAATGATAAAGAATTTCAGCAATTCCACTCATACTTGTTCCACCGATTCCAATCATATGTATATTTTTATATTTTTTTAAACGATCAATATTTGGCATGAAAGACACTCCTTTTGTAAAATTCCACAGAAAATTATATAATGATATCATCAAAAATTCAATACTTTTAAATAAATTTACAGGAAATAACATATTTTAGGTTACAAATTATTATATGGTAAAAGAAATAGAAATGTTATAGCATAAATAAATAATAAAAAAATGTAAAAAAAAGAAGGAAAAAATTTTTTTATGAAGAATAATATAATTGTACATAAGAATTAATTATATGTACAAAATATTTTTAAAACTTAAGGAAGGTAGGTGCACTACAAAATGCAAATTACAGATGTACGTTTAAGAAAAGTAAATTCAGA
>CALXAE010000048.1 GCA_944386205.1 uncultured Clostridia bacterium | reverse complement strand
AAAATTTTAACAAGATATTACTTTACTTCTGATGAAGGTAAAGGAATTTATAGAATTTATTGCTTAGAGAAGATGGGAAAATATTTATTAAACTCTAAAGAAATAGATTGTAAATGGCAACCATCTGATAATACAAAGCCAGTACCAATGATTAAGAAAAGACTAGCTGGAAACCAAACATTAATTGCTTATTTAAGAAAAGTAAAAGCATTTGACAGTTACATAGTAAAACCAGCAATTACTGCTAAAATATCAGGAAAAATATTCAAAGCAAGTGGTGGTGCTGTTAAGCTTACGAAAAATGGAAAATCTATCCAATTTGTATTTGAAGTTATAAGAAGAGAACCAGATTGGGAGAAAAAATTAGTCGAAAGAATGAGACTATATAAAGAATTTTATGAAAACTATGTTCCAGGAGATTCTGGTTTTGCAACAATGCCACAATTGATATTAATTTGTGAAGATGAAAAACACATGGCTGAAACATTTAAAGAAATTGTAAAAAATCAATTAGAAATTCCACAAATTAAATTATATTTCACAACAGATTTAAGACAAAATAAAGAAACACTAGAAGAAACATTGGTAGAATTTAAATTAGTTGATGGAAAATATAAAATGGAAAATGTAGAATTGAAATTATTAGGAATGTAGAAAGATTTTGGAGACGGAGCGATGATTTGGGGACGGAGAAAAAATCATCATTTTAGAATTTGTTTTTTACAAATAGTAAATGAAAATAAAATGATGATTTTTTCTCCGTCCCCAAATCATCGCTTAGTCCCCAATTGGACAGTTTAGCTAATCCCTAAAATTGCTTTTGCTCGTTTAACATCTTCACTCGTAGCATCTCGCGTATTTTCTAAAGCATATTTTAGACCTAATTTTGTCCATTTATATTTACCAAGGCTATGATATGGCAAAATTTCTACTTTTTGAACAGTTTTTAAAGAAGAAATAAATTCTTTTAACTTGCGTAAATCCTGTTCGTCATCTGTATAGCCAGGAACTAATACTTGTCTAATCCAGATTGGTATGTTGTTATCACTTAAATATCTTGCAAATTCTAATTCTAGTTTATTGTCAAAGCCAACTAAATCTTTACATTTTTCACTATCGATATGTTTTATATCTAAAAGAACCAAATCGGTTAATGTTAGTAAATGTTTGATATCATCAGTAATTGATACCATTCCAGAGGTGTCAATACAAGTATGAATTTTTTTCTTTTTTAATTTTGTAAATAATTCGATTAAAAATTTTACTTGCAATAGAGGTTCTCCACCAGAAACAGTAACACCACCATTTGGTGTAATATAATTTTTATAGTTTAAAATCATTTTGTAAATATCATCAAGAGATTTATAATTTCCTTCTTTCATATCCCATGTATCACGATTATGGCAGTATTTACATTGTAAATGACAACCTTGAAGAAATAGTACAAAACGAATTCCTGGACCGTCAACTGCTCCAAAGGTTTCTATTGAATGTACTTTTGCATAATATCTTAAATCTTTTTCATTATATTCTATAGTTTGATTGTTTTCCATGATAGCTCCTTTATTCTATATTTGCAAATTTTTTGCCTTTTGAGAATTTAAATAAAATAGGGATTAAAGGAGTATCCCTCAATCCCTTAAATCTTTAAATTCTTTCATGAATTGTTCTATTAATTACATCTAATTGTTGTTCTCTTGTTAATTTCGTGAAGTTTACAGCATATCCAGATACTCTAATAGTTAATTGAGGATAATTTTCTGGATGTTCCATAGCGTCTTCTAATAGACTTCTATCAAAAACATTAACATTAATATGATGTCCTGTTTGTTTGAAATATCCATCTAACATATTTACTAAGTTTGTTACTCTTGTTTCTTCATCTTTTCCTAATGTTTTAGGTGTGATTGAGAAAGTGTATGAAATTCCGTCTTCTGCTGAGTCAAATGGTAATTTTGCAATAGAGTTCATAACTGCTAAAGCTCCATTTGTATCTCTTCCATGTAATGGATTTGCACCAGGTCCGAATGGAGCACCCATTCTTCTTCCATCAGGTGTATTTCCTGTAGCTTTTCCATAAACGACATTTGATGTGATTGTAAGTATTGATAATGTGTGTTTAGCATTTCTATATGTTGGATATCTTCTTAATTTATTCATAAATGTTTTAACAATATCAACAGCAATACTATCTACTCTTTCATCATCATTACCAAATTTAGGATAATCACCTTCAATTTCGTAATCAACAGCTAGTCCAGTTTCATCTCTGATAACTTTTACTTTTGCATATTTAATAGCAGAAAGTGAATCAGCAACAACTGATAAACCAGCAATACCACAAGCCATTGTTCTTAAAATATCCTTATCATGAAGTGCCATTTCAATAGCTTCATAACAATATTTGTCATGCATATAATGAATAGCATTTAATGCTTTGATATAGATTCTTGCTACATAGTCCATCATTTGGTTGAATTTTTCCATTACTTCGTCATAATCTAAATATTCAGATGTAATTGGAGCAAATTTTGGTGTGACTTGTTTTCCTGAGATTTCATCTCTACCACCATTGATAGCATATAATAAAGTTTTTGCTAAGTTTGCTCTTGCACCAAAGAATTGCATTTGTTTACCGATTTTCATTGGAGAAACACAACAAGCAATTCCATAGTCATCTCCTAAAGTAATTCTCATTAAATCGTCACTTTCATATTGGATAGAAGATGTTTTGATAGATAAATCTGTTGTATATCTTTTAAAACCTTCAGGTAAGTTTACAGACCATAAAACTGTTAAATTTGGTTCTGGTGCAGGTCCTAAATTTTCTAATGTATGAAGAATTCTAAAAGAGTTTTTAGTAACTAATGTTCTTCCATCAATTCCCATACCACCGATACTTTCTGTTACCCAAACAGGATCTCCACTAAATAGTTCGTTGTATTCTGGTGTTCTTAAGAAACGAACTAATCTTAATTTCATAACAAAATGATCCATGATTTCTTGAACTTCTTCTTCTGTAATTGTTCCATTTTCTAAATCTCTTTCAAAATAGATATCTAAGAATGTAGAAGTTCTACCAAGACTCATTGCTGCACCATCTTGTGATTTTATAGCACCTAAATATCCAAAGTATAACCATTGAACAGCTTCTTTGCTGTTGCTTGCAGGTTTAGATATATCAAATCCATATTTTAGAGCCATAGCTTTTAAATCATTTAATGCTTTGATTTGTTCGCTAATTTCTTCTCTTTCACGGATAACTTCTTCAGTTAAGCAGTCAACATCTAATACTGTCAAATCTTT
This sequence comes from uncultured Clostridia bacterium, assembly GCA_944386205.1. GTDB lineage: Bacteria > Bacillota > Clostridia > TANB77 > CAG-508 > CAG-269. Next base: position 8,663 of record CALXAE010000048.1, on the reverse strand, counting down.
TTTCTTTTCTTCAATTAAAGCATCTACACCATATAGAGCAACTCTTCTATAATCTCCGATAATTCTTCCTCTACCATATCCATCAGGTAATCCTGTGATTAGGTGTGAGCTTCTAGCTGCTCTAATATCTGGTGTATAAACACTAAATACACCGTCATTATGTGTTTTTCTATAATTGTGGAAAATCTCTTCAACTTCGCTATCTACTTTTCTGTCATAAGCTTCGCAAGCTTTTTCTACTATACGGATTCCACCATAAGGCATAATTGCTCTTTTTAAAGGTGCATCTGTTTGAAGTCCAACAATTTCTTCTAAGTTTTTATCAATATATCCTGCTTCATGGCTATTTACATTTGATATTGTTTTAGTGTCTATGTCCAAAACGCCACCTTTAGAAGCTTTTTCTTTTTTATAAAGTTCTAAAACTTCATCCCATAATTTTTTTGTTTTTTCAGTAGGTCCAGCCAAAAATGTTGAATCTCCTTCATAAGGTGTGTAATTTCTTTGAATAAAATCTCTTACATTGATTTCACTTTGCCAATCTCCTTTTTCAAATCCTTCCCATTGTTCAAATTTCATAATATTAAAAACCCTCCTTAAATTAAGAATAAAATGAAATATAATTAATAATGATATACAAAGATACATTTATTTAATTTTTCTTTTCATTATTATTATCATTTTGACCACATAATATGATACCATATTCAGAAAATTTTATCAATCTTAAATCTAAAGAATTTAATAAATTTGTCGAATATGTGAGTAATTTACATGTTAAGAGTATCTTTTGTAGAAAAATTACGTAATTATTAATTACATTTTACGAGATAATAATAAGTATAAAATGAGAAAAAATCTGTTGTAAATGCAACAAAAAACCAATATTTTAAAAAATATTGGTTTAAAACAAAAATTATTCAGCTTCTGCAATGATTTTTGCGATTTTATAAATTAATCTTTGCTTATGAGCAGGACAACTGTTTAATAAATCAGAAAATTCTTTTGTTAAATAATTTTCTGAATCACTAGAAGTACCACTTAAAATATAGCCTTCTGAAACATCTAATAAACTACAAATTTGAGATAATCTTTTTAAGTTAATATGAGAATTTCCTCTTTCTACTCTACTTAAAAATGCAACAGAAACATCTATTTTTTCAGATAGTTCTTCTTGTGTGTAATTTTTAGCAAGTCTTGCTTGTTTAAGTCTTTGTCCAATAATGTTGTAATCTAAAGCCATATATATCACCTTCCTATATTTTTATTACAAAATAAATATCTAGTATATGTTTACTAAATAGTCTACGAACATACTATATACTAATTAGTTAAAAATGTCAAGAATTTTGTGAAAAGTGTCAAAAAATATAATTATGTAGTTACAATTCACAGTTAAAAAAATTACTTTATAGAATGTTGATATCTAAATATTTTTTTCAAATTCTCGGCTACCCTCCATTCTCGTTCAACAAATTCTAAAGATAAAACCACAACAATACCCGAAGACAGGACCCTTTATGGCTTTATCTTAAGAATTTGTAAAACTATTCCGGTCACATTCGAATTTTCAAAAAATATTTAGATATCAACATTCTTATTAATACTTATCTATAAACTGTGAATTGTAACAATTTAAGTGGTAAAAGGAACTAAAGTGATATGAAATAAAGAGAAAAAAGGAGGAAAAATGAGGATAAAAAAGAAAAATATGTATTATTTTAAAATAATTAAAAGTAATTAAGAATATTTTTACTTTTTTGGCACAAGTTATGTATACTATATTTGAAAAAAGGCAAAATATATAGTATAATATAGATTAGTCGCGTAAAAAACATAAAGGAGAGTGAATTTTATTTTAAGAAGGAAACTAAAATTTTATACAAAAGAGTTTCTAAAATTTTTTAACATTACAATTATAGCTTTTGGTTTTATAATCGCGATTATATTATTAAAATATAAACCAATGTATAAGGTAAGTATTTCTGGTAAAGAAGTTGGATATGTGGAAGATAAACAAGCTTTAGAAGAAACATTAAAAGAAACTATAACAGAAAGTACAGACAAAAACATTGATGATGTTAGTTTAAATGAAGAACCAGAATATGAGTTAAAATTAGTAAGTAGAGAAGAAGAGACACAGGATGAAGATATAGTACAAGAATTAAAAGAAGAAGTTACTGTAACATATAAATATTATGAAATTGCAGTTCAAGAAACTGTTGTTGAAAAGGTAAATACAAATGAAGAAGCAGAAGAGTTGGTAAATGAAATAAAAGAAGAAAATAATAGTGATGAAATACAGCTAAACATAGTAGAAAAATACACGCAAAATGAAGAAGAAGTAGATACATCAGATGTAGAGACAGCAAAAGTAAATCTTAAAGAAACAGTTCAAACTGCAATAGCTGAAATTGAACAACAAAAGGAAGAGGAAGAAAGAATAAATGCATTGCCAAGTATTAACGGTATCAAATTAGCAGTTACTCCAATTGAAGGTAGAATTACTTCGAGATATGGTGTAAGTAGTAGTATTAGAAAGTCAACACATACCGGATTAGATATTTCAGCAGTACAAGGTACTGATATAAAAGTTGTAGCAGATGGTACTGTGACTTTTGCAAGTTATAATGGTTCATATGGAAAGCTAGTAAAAATAGATCATGGAAATGGTGTAGAGACATGGTATGCTCATACAAGCAAAATGTATGTAAATGTTGGAGATACTGTAAAAGCTGGAGATGTTATTGCGGCAGTTGGTTCAACTGGTAATTCTACAGGTCCACATTTACATTTAGAAATTCGAGTAAATGGGGAACATGTTGACCCACAAGATTATTTATATAAAGATTAAAATACAAGTATATAATGCTTGTATTTTTTTGCATTATAGGAAATGCAAAAAACAAAATTGCACAGAAAAATTGTTTCACAATTTTTCGCGCAACAAATCTTATACGCTTCTTGCTAGACCTTAAATTAATATAGCAAATGTTAAAAAATATATATAAGGTCTAGCGAAGCTAGATTTGTTTTGTCGATAAATCTGAAAAAATATAAAGTACAGAATATTGACATTTTCTAGTAATAATATATAATGTACATGTGTAAAAACTTTTGAAGGATTTTACAAAAATAAAAGAGTTTATGCTCTGAATGGAGGTTATTTATGAGTAATACCGTAAATGAAGAAAAAGAAATTGAACAAATGATTAACGACTTAGTCGAGAAAGCAAAAGTAGCGTCTCAAGAATATTTAAAACTAGACCAAGAAACAGTAAACAACATTACAAAAGCAATGGCAATGGCAGGTCTTGAAAATCATATGAGACTAGCAAAAATGGCGGTTGAAGAAACCAAAAGAGGAATCTATGAAGATAAAATCACAAAGAACATGTTTGCAACAGAATATATATATCATAGTATCAAATATGAAAAAACAGTAGGTATCATCGATGAAAATGCAGAAGATGATTATGTAGAAATTGCAGAACCTATTGGAATTATTGCAGGAGTTACACCTGTTACAAACCCAACATCAACAACAATGTTTAAATCTATTATATCAGCAAAAACAAGAAATGTTATAATATTTGGATTTCACCCATCTGCACAAAAATGTAGTGTAGAAGCTGCTACAATATTAAGAGATGCAGCTGTAAAAGCAGGTGCACCAGAAAATTGTATTTTATGGATTGAAAAACCAAGCATTACAGCAACAAGATTATTAATGAACCATCCAGATGTTAACTTGATTTTAGCAACAGGTGGGACAGGCATGGTTAAATCAGCTTATTCTTGTGGAAAACCAGCATTAGGAGTAGGACCTGGAAATGTACCATGTTATATTGATAAAACTGCAAAATTAGAAACATCAGTAAATGACTTAGTTATGTCGAAATCTTTTGATAATGGTATGATCTGTGCATCAGAACAAGCAGTTATTATTGATAAAGAAATTCAAAAAAGATTTGAAGAATTAATGAAACAAGCTGGTTGCTATTTTGTAAGTAAAGAAGAAAAGAAAAAATTAGAAAACAGCATGTTTGAAAAATTAGAAAATGGAGATTATAAATTAAAATCACATGTACCAGGACAATATCCTCATACAATTGCAAAAGAAGCAGGATTTGAAGTTCCAGAAGATACTAAAGTATTAGTAGTTCCAGAAACAGGAGTTGGAAAAGAATATCCATTCTCAAAAGAAAAATTAAGTCCAGTATTAACATATTATATTGTAAAAGATGAAACAGAAGGAATACCTTTAGCTGAAAAATTGCTTGAATTTGGAGGACTAGGACATTCAGCAGTTATTCATTCTGAAAATAATGATACAGTTTTAAAATTCTCTGAAACAATGAAAGCAGGAAGAATTATTGTAAACTCTCCATCAACACATGGTGCAATCGGTGATATCTATAATACAAATATGCCATCATTAACATTAGGTTGTGGTTCATTTGGTGGAAATTCTACAACAGCCAATGTATCATCAGTAAACTTGATTAATGTAAAGAGAGTGGCTAAAAGGAGGGTTAATATGCAATGGTTTAAAGTTCCAGAAAAAATATATTTTGAAGCAGGTTCAATTGCTTATTTAGAGAAAATGCCAAATATTGAAAGAGCATTTATCGTAACAGATCCAGGAATGGTAAAACTAGGATATGTAGATAAAATATTATATCATTTAAGAAATAGACAACACTATGTACATTCAGAGATCTTTAGTGAAGTAGAATCAGACCCATCATTTGATACAATTATGAAGGGTGTTGAGGCTATGAAAAACTTTAATCCAGATGTTATTATCGCATTAGGTGGTGGAAGTCCAATCGATGCGGCAAAAGGAATGTGGCTATTCTATGAGCATCCAGAAGCAGACCCAGAAGGTTTAAAATTGAAATTTATGGATATTAGAAAACGTACATATAAATTCCCTAAACTAGGAACAAAATGTCAAATGGTAGCAATTCCAACAACATCAGGTACAGGTTCAGAAGTTACATCATTTGCCGTTATCACAGACAAAGAGAAAAATAAAAAATATCCATTAGCAGATTATGAATTAACTCCAGATGTAGCGATTATAGATCCAGACTTAGTTATGAGTTTACCAAAATCTATAACAGCAGATACAGGAATGGATGTTTTAACACATGCATTAGAAGCTTATGTTTCAAATATGGCATCTGATTATACAGATGGACTAGCCGAAAAAGCGGTAGAAATAGTATTAGAATATTTAGAGCAAGCATATGATGATGGAACAAATAAATTAGCTCGTGAAAAAATGCATAATGCAAGTACAATTGCAGGTATGGCATTTACAAATGCATTTTTAGGAGTTAACCATTCAATGGCACATAAAATTGGTGCAGAATTCCATTTACCACATGGAAGAATTAATGCAATATTATTGCCATATGTTGTAAGATATAATGCTACAAAACCAACAAAATTTGTTTCATTCCCTAAATATGAATATTTTATAGCAGATAAAAAATATTCTGAAATAGCAAAAAAAGCAGGATTGAAAGCAAAAACTGTTGAAGAAGGAATTAGTAGTTTAATTGAAAAGATTAAAGAAATGAATGCACATATGAATATTCCAAAATCATTTAAAGATGCAGGAATTGATGAAAAAGAATTTTTATCAAAAGTTGATATGCTTGCAGATAGAGCTTTTGAAGATCAATGTACAACTGCTAACCCAAGAGTACCATTAGTTTCAGAAATTAAACAAATCTTATTAGATAGTTATTATGGAAAGGATGTAAAATAATAAAAAATGAATTCATCAAAAAAACACAATTTTAATATTTTTTGGAAACAATATATCGGTAAGATATGCATATACTAAATAGGAACATACATAAATATCTTAGGAGGATTTGTAATTCAACTGGATTTATGCCTCTAGAAAGGAATGGTATTAAGTATGAAAAAAAATAAAGGGAAAGAACTCGGAATTGTGGAGATGAAAAACTTTTTAAGTTATGATGAAAAAATAGAAGAAAAGACAAATGCTTTTAATAAGATTATGACAATTTATGAAATGGCAATACAAGAATTAGAAACAAAAATTAATATTTTACAAAAAGAATATAAAGTGTTTTATAACTATGATTTAATTGACCATGTTAATACAAGAATTAAACAACCAGAAAGCATATTAAACAAAATGCAAAAAAAAGGTTGTGAACTTACATACAAAGAAATGATAAAAAATATTAATGATATAGCGGGAATTCGTGTTATTTGTCAGTTAAAGGATGATATCTTTGAAATAAGAAATTTAATAGAAAAGATACCAGGAATTACGATTGAAACAGAAAAAGACTATGTAAATCATCCGAAAAAAAGCGGTTACTCTAGTTATCATATGATTGTAGAAGTACCAGTAACTTTATCAAAACAAACAATCTATGTAAAAGTAGAAATTCAAATACGAACTCTTGCTATGGATTTCTGGGCTAGCTTAGAGCATAAAATGAAGTATAAATCAGATAAAGAAATTAGTAAGAAAAAATCAAAAGAATTAGTAAATTATGCAAAAATTGTGAATAACTTAGATAATAAAATTATGCTAATGAATAATTGAGACAATTTGTACCAAATTGTCTCAAATTTTTTTGAAATAAAGAGAAGGATTTATGTAAAATACGTCGAATAATATAATTATGTATAGTAAATTGAAATATTTTAGGAAAGGAGAAAGGGATGAGTTTTAATGGCAAGATATAGTGATGAAATCATTGAAGAAGTAAGACAAACAAATGATATTGTAGACGTTATATCCCAATATGTTAGACTAAAAAGAAGTGGCAGAAATTATTTTGGATTATGCCCTTTTCACAACGAAAAATCGCCATCTTTTTCCGTATCTCCAGAAAAACAGATATTTCATTGCTTTGGATGTGGCGCGGGAGGAAATGTTTTTACATTTTTAACCAAGATTGAAGGTATTAATTTTGTGGAGGCTGTCCAGCAATTAGCAGAAAGAGCAAATATACAATTGCCTACTTTGGAAAATACAGCAGATTCAGCAAAAGAAGCTTTAAAGGCAAAAGTGTATAAAGTTAATGAATTTACGGCAAACTATTATCATGAAAACTTATATAAACCAGAGTCTAAAATTGCTCAAGAATATGTAAAAAAGAGAAAGTTATCAAATGAAACACTAAAATCCTTTCAAATTGGATTTTCAGGAAAATTTGATGAACTATATAGAGCATTAAAAAAGCAAGGATTTGAAGATAGGGAAATTTTAGAGTCTGGCTTGGTAAATAAAAATGACAGAGGACAATTTATTGACAGATATCGTAATAGACTGATGTTCCCAATATGTGATGTTAGAGGAAGAGTCATTGCTTTTGGTGGAAGAGTGTTAGATGATTCAAAACCAAAATATATTAATTCGCCTGAAAATGTTGTATATAGCAAGGGAAGACATCTATATGGTCTCAATGTTGCAAAAAAATATGATATTAAAAAAAGACTACTAATTGTAGAAGGATATATGGATGTGGTATCTCTTCATCAAAGAGATATTCATAATGTAGTTGCTTCTTTGGGAACAGCCTTAACACAGCAACAGGGATATTTGTTAAGAAACCATACAGAGCAAATCATTTTGAGTTATGATTCTGATGAAGCTGGACAAACAGCGAAAGTAAGAGCAATGGAGATATTGCAAAATATGGGATGTGACATTAGAGTTTTGCAAATGGAAGGTGCAAAAGACCCTGATGAATTTGTTATTAAATATGGAAATGCAAGATTTCAAAATGTGGTCGATAAAGCGATTTCAGTCATAGAATTTAAAGTTAAAATCTTAAGGCAATCTCTTGATTTAGAAAGTACTAATGACAAAATAAAATTTTTGAACGAAATTGCAAAATTAATTTCGAAAATTGATAACAGCATGGAAAGAGAAGTATATATTGAAAAAATAGCAAAAGAATATGATGTTTCAAAAGAAGCTATATATGCAGAGGTTAATAAACTTACATATAGAGAGAATAAAGATGAAAAAATTTTGAATAAGTCTAAACCAGTGGTAAGACATATAGAGAAAAAAGAGACTGAAAACGTTTCAGAAGCAACAAAACGAAGAGAAAATACAGTTTTAGCAATATTACTTTTGGGGGATATGAATATTTATCAAATTATTAAACAAAATATTCCTGTGGAGGATTTTAAATATGGTATAGCAAAGCAGATTGCAACAAAATTATATGAAGAATTTGAAAATGGAAATAGTAATATAAATAGTATAATTGATAAATTGACAGAAGAACAACAAAATTACATAACCATGCTAATGGCAGAAGATTATGGAATTGATGATGTAGAAAAAGCAATTGATGATATTATCCAAAGTTATGAAAAAGAGAGACTAAATCAAAGAAAATTTGAAATTTTGGAATTGTTAGAAAATCCAACTGAAGAAAATCAGAAAAAAGAATTGGAAAAAGAGCTAAGTGATATTATTATTCGTTTAGCTAAGATTAGATAGGGGTGAATGGGTTGAAAAATTTAATTATTTTCCAACTGGGTTTACACATTTTAAGAAAGGAATGTGAAAAAAATGGCAAAAAATGAAGAGAACAAACAAGAAGAATTACTACAAGAAGAAAAGAAAGAAAAAATTGAAAAAGTAA
>CALXAE010000047.1 GCA_944386205.1 uncultured Clostridia bacterium | reverse complement strand
GCGGGAAACGGGGCTCAAACCCGCGACCTCTGCCTTGGCAAGGCAGCGCTCTATCAACTGAGCTATTCCCGCATTTGCAAGTAATATAATACCAAATATATTGGCAAAAGTCAAGCATTTTTATCATATTGTATTGACTTTTGCCAATAAACTGTAACCTATTGTTCTTTTAATCTCCTATTGGTGCATAATTATCTGTCACGATTGTTTTATCACTTGTAAAATCTTTTATTTCATTATTTAGAAAATCCTTATATTCTTCTTCTTTTTCCGTATTTATATTTCCATTTCCTTTAATACCTACTAATATTAAATTTTGTTCTTCACTATTTGCACGGTCTGGATTTACTTTAAATACTTTTACATCGTCAAATATGATTTTATAAGTAGTATATTCATATTCAATAAAGTCTGTGTCTTCTCCTTCAAGTGATGATATGATATTCGTAATCACAATTCCATTTTCATCTAGACTATCATATACCTTTTGCATAGCTTCATATGTTGTTAATTCAAACGGAGCATTCAATCCTTTAAATGCATCAATTAAAATGGTATCATATTTTTTTTCATTATAGTTTAAATAACTTCTACCATCTTGTGTGATTAAACCTAATTTTGGATTATTTTTATCTAATCCAAATTGCTCTTCTGCAATTTGGGTCATAGTTTCGTCTATTTCTACAACATCTATTGTTTTGTCTGCATATTTTTGCAAATAATGCATTGGATAAGTGTATGCTGCTCCACCTATCATCAATGCATCTTTTGCTTCTTTGTTATAATATTCAAACAAATCATAATAATACAGGTATCTTGCACCCATTTCGCCTGTTTCCTGGTCCATATATGACTCTAATCCTGTATCTACTTGTAATGTCTTATAAGTTTTTTCTCCTACTTGTGCTTCTCTTACCCATATTCTACTATATTCTGAATCGACATCTTGTAATATTTCTGGATTGTTTTTTTGAAAAAGGAAACCGCCTAACAGGTTTAATCCAATAATTACAATTAGTTCTATTATTACGAATACGAAATATTTTTTATCTTTTTTATCAAATAAATAAATAGATAATAACCATAGTAAAATAGAAGCTCCTAATATGATGTTTCTTACACCTAAATTTGGTATTAGTATAAATCCCGCAAAAAATGTTCCAAATATACTTCCTATAGTTGATAATGAAGATATTTTTCCTGATGTTGCACCTACACTGTCTATACTATTATTTTTTATTTTTACAGCAATTGGAGATACGGTAGCTAATAAAAAGCTTGGTATTCCAAAAGTAACTGCTGCACAAATAATAGCAACAAAAACTAGGTTATTTGAAATTTGTGATAATACATCTATAAATTCCACCTCTAAAATTGGTATTAAACTTGTGGCTATGGCAGAAATTAATAAATAATTGGATAATATTCTAGCATCATTTTCTTTATTTTTATCTGCTACTCTTCCCCCAAACCAATATCCTATGCTCATGCTAATTAGCATAATTCCTATAATTGTGGTCCATATTAAATTAGAACTTCCTACATATGGCGACAAAATTCTTGCTGCTATTAATTCTAACATCATTGTTAATGCACCACTAAAAAATACAGTTATTTCTAGTTTATATTTGTTCATATTTTTCCTTCCTTTTTATTACTTTTTGAAGTTCTATTAAATTTCATTTTCAAGTTATTTATTTTTTTGTGATGTCGCTTTTTTTGTTGTTGTTTTACTTTTTGATGTTTTAGCTTTTTTTGTAGTTTTTTTCTTTTGAGTAGTTTTCTCTTCTTTTTCAAATTCTTCTTTTTCTTCTGGATTCCACTCTTCTCCTACTTTTGGCTTATTCCATGAAATATAATCACATGATTTTGGATTATTTTCACAAATATAGTAATTTCTTTTTCTTTTAGTTTTTCTTACTTGTACTGTTGCTCCACATTTTGGACATGGCACATCGATAGTCTCTACAATTGGTTTTGCATTTTTACACTCTGGATATCCCGGGCATGCCAAGAATTTTCCATATTTTCCATATTTATATACCATCATTCTTCCACATTTTTCACATTTTACGTCTGAAACTTCATCAACCATTTCTACATGTTCTAGTTCTTTTTCTACCTTTTCAACTTCTTGTTCAAATGGTCCATAAAATTCTCGAATCATCTTTTTCCATTTTTCATGTCCTTCTGCAATTTCATCAAATTCATTTTCTATTTTTGCTGTAAATTCTACATTTATGACATCTGTAAAATTTTCCGTTAATAATTTATTTACTACTTTTCCTAGCTCTGTTGGATATAATTGTTTTTTCTCTTTTTCAATATATCTTCTTTCTAGGATAGTTGTAATTGTTGGAGAATATGTACTTGGTCTTCCTATTCCTTTTTCTTCTAGAGCCTTTACTAAACTTGCCTCTGTATATCTTGGTGGTGGCTCTGTAAAGCTTTGTTTTGGATTTAATTTTTTTAGTTTTACTTCTTGATTTTCTTCAAGTTCTGGTAACATCCCTTCTTCTTCATTCTCTTCTTTATCTGTTCCTTCTACATATAAAGTCATAAATCCTTTAAACTTTAATGTTTGCCCATTTGCTTTAAAATCATATGCATTTGCTTTAATATTAACATTCATAGTATCGAAAATTGCTGGTGCCATTTGACTTGCTAAAAATCGATTATATACTAATTTGTATAGTTTATATTGGTCATTTGTCAAACTATCTTTGATACTATCTGGTTCTATGTCAATATAAGTTGGTCTAATTGCTTCATGCGCATCTTGTGCATCTTTTTTAGTTCTGTAATATCTATTTTCATAATAGTTTTCGCCATACAATTTTGTAATTTGTGTTTTAGCCACTGCTCTTGCTTCTTCAGATATTCTTGTTGAGTCTGTTCTCATATAAGTAATTAATCCGACAGTACCTTTTTCAGGTATTTTTACACCTTCATATAATCCTTGTGCAATTGACATGGTTTTCTTTAAAGTGAATCCTAATTTTCTTGAAGCTTCTTGTTGCATTGTACTTGTTGTAAATGGTGGTGCTGGTGTTCTTTTCTTTTCTCCTTTTTTCACGTCTGTTACAATATATTTTGCATCTTTTATATTATCTAAAATTTCTTGAACCTCATCATTTGAATGAATTTCTATTTTTTTCCCATCTTTTCCATAAAAATGTGCTTCAAATTCCTTTTTTGTTTTCATGTCTTCTAAGTTTGCATAAATATTCCAATATTCTTCTGGAATGAATTTTTCAATTTCATTTTCTCTGTCTACAATTAATTTTACGGCAACAGATTGTACTCTTCCTGCAGATAGTCCTCTCCTTACTTTTTTCCATAAAACCGGACTAATTTTATATCCCACAATTCTATCTAACACTCTTCTTGCTTGTTGTGCATCTACTAAATTTACATCAATATCTCTAGGTTCTTTAATTGCTTTTTGTACAGCTGTTTTTGTAATCTCATTAAAAGTCACCCTTACAATTTTATCTTTTTCATCTTCTAATATTTTTGCTAAATGCCATGCTATTGCTTCCCCTTCACGGTCAGGGTCAGTTGCGATATATATTTTTTTGGCTTGCTTTGCATCTTTTTTTAGAGATTTTATTAAATCTCCTTTGCCTCTAATATTGATATATTCTGGTTCAAAATCATGTTCTATGTCAATTCCCATTTTTGATTTTGGTAAATCTCGAATATGTCCCATTGATGCTACAACTTTTGTACTGCCACCTAAAAACTTTTTTATAGTATTTGCTTTTGCTGGTGACTCCACAATAATTAATTTATCGGCCATCTAGATTTCCTCCATTTATTTTTTCAATTATTTTCTTATTTCATATATAGTATTCTAGCTTAAAACAAGAGATTTTGCAAGTTTTTTGAACAATTAAAATAATTCCTTGCTTAAATCTGCTAATATATCCTCTACTCCTATTGGTGTTACTTCGTTTTCTTTGAAAAGTTTTAAGATTTTATCTACTTTTTGTTCATCATTTGATAAGTATGTAATTTCTTTATTTTCAACCTTAGTATTATTAGGTATATACTCTGTTTTCACTATCGCAATGCCAAATTTAGCATTTTCTTTTTTGATAAATTGATCTTCATTTATCTTTTTATAGTATTCCAACTTAATCGGATAAAAAATTCCTGCCTCTGTTAATTTTTCCCTTTCTATAAATTTCCCACCAAAAAAAGTTCTCATCTTTACTATCATTCCTTTCCCCTTTTTCATTCGTACTTTTCCATAATACTATGAAGAGACTCACTTTGCAAGAACTTTTCATCGCAATATCTTACATATTTCTACCGTTTTTTCTATGATTTTATTTTTTTCGACCTTATCTTTTACATCGATTATTTTTTCATTTTTTCTTCTTACAATATTCGATGGATTTTGACATATACTTTGTTATATAATGTTTTTAGATTTTAAAATTGGATTTCAAAAACCATTTTTCTTTTTGTATATATTAAAAATAGTAGTAAGTTTTTTATTTTCATTACTACTATTTCTTTTGTAACTAAATAGATTGCTTTAAGCGTAAATATCCCAATTCTTCCCAGTAATTATATGCTAAATTTAGTCTAAATAATAATTTTGGTTTTGGTCCTACTCTGTTTTTATCTACTACACATGCATAATATCTAACATCTGGATCTTCATATTTTTCTAAATCATAAAATGTATTATCAATTTCTTTCAAAGAATATTCATAATCTTGCAAATTATATCTATTAATTTGTTTCATCAGACACAATGTATCTAAAACTTCTTTTACAGTTCTACTAACCGCTAAATCATTTACATCTAAGTTGATTGGCGATGTAGAATTTTCTGCTAATTGCACAGAAGAACAAATAAAAATGCCAAGGTTTTGTGCTATGTTAGATAAAATCGTAGCTGTCTTTTTTATTTCTTCCGCATTTCCGATGTTGGCTGTATCTGTTTTTAATGTATCATAAAAGACATATTCTATTTTTTCTTTATAATAATAGTTCATGATAACCTTTTTTAGTTCATCATTTGTATGGTCTGTTATGTTCATAAAATAAATAGAGTTGTTAATTTCTTTGTTAATCCAATCTGTAACAGCTATCACATTGTTAAATTCTGATGATTCTTTTTCTAATCGTTTTATAAAATCTTTTTGTTTTTCATCTTCCTCTCTTAAAATATGTCCTTGCTCATCTACTTTCACTTTTTTAGGCTCATCTGCTTTAAATTGTAATTCTAAAATCTCGTTTTCCGTTATATGTAGTTGTTGCCCATGAATTTTTTGAATTTCTGGATTGTTTACAATTGTTGTAATTAAACATAACTTCATTTTTTCTTCAGACATTTCATTTGAAATCAACAATACCTTCTTTTTGTTTACAAATGCCGTATATGCGGCTAAATTAATTGCTAGCCTACTTTTTCCAGAGTTTGATGGCATTGCATACGCCATGGTTTCTCCTTTTCTAATTCCTTTAAATATTTGTGTTAATATTGGAAATGGTAGTGATAATCCATCAGATAAGTTTGAAGAACCTTCTTCCAAAAATTTTGTTAAGTTTTTATTTAAGATTGCTTGTTTGAATTTATCTGTTACAGTTACTTGATTAATTGCTGATTCTACTTCTTCTACTGACATTTTATCATATAATGTATAATCTATAATTTCGATAATCTTGTCTTGTATATTTTTTATTGGGTTTCCCATATATGCTTTTCTTAAAATGAATAATTTTTTTAATTCTGTATAGATTTTTTCCATATCATAATCTTTATCTCTTACATTTCTTCTTAATTCATTTTTAAATCTATATACCTCTTCTGAATCTATAGAAAAACTAAACCCTTCTTTAGCAATTTCTGGTGTATATTTCCCGCCTTCGGTAAATAATATACTTTTATATATATTTAAAATTTTGTTATCTTGAAAATAACATTCATCATATAAAAAATAATATCTGGAAATTGATTTTGGATTTTCTAATAATAATCCCATGTAAATATATTCTATTTCTGTGTTACGCAATTTTGCAGGAAATGCTTCTTCGGTCTCTTCGCTCTCTTCTTTTAATCTTGTCTGTTCTTTTAGTTTTTCTTCAATCTCATCATCCAATTCTTGTAGCTTTGACAATGCTTCTTTATAATCTCCATCTTGTATTGCCATTCTAATATCTTGGATTTTTTCTTTGTTTTTCTCTGTAATGGGAATCTGATTAAGTATTTCGTATAACTTTTTTTCTGTTTCATTAACCATTTTTGTCTCATTCCTTTCTTGCTCTCACTATTGGAATAGCTATGAGAGGTTCAAATATTTTTATTTTTTCATATAGGCTGAATTTCTATTGCAACTAAAATCCTAATTTATTCTATTTTTCTTTCAATATTATTTTTTGATGCAATCAGCTATGTTCTTGCATATAAAATGTTCTTATAATGGAAAGATTTTTACTTCTTTATTTATTATTAAATCTTTAAATTTTGTAGCATCTTCTTTGTTCCCTACTATACTGCCATAATGTGTTGGGATTATAGTCGTTGCTTTTATATGGTTTGCCAATTGCGCTGATTCTTGATAATCCATTGTATATGTTCCTCCAATTGGAATCAATGCTATATCACACTCTATATTTTGAATTTCTTTAATATTATCTGTATCTCCTGCTATATAATATTTTTTGCCATTTGCATTAATTATATATCCTACCCATTGATTTTGCTTAGGATGAAATGCTTTATTTTCATTATATGCATAGGTTGTTTCTACCTCTAATCCTTTAATTTGATATTTTTCTCCTGGTTTAACAACAAATATATTTTCTTTACCAAATAATGTTTCTGCTTTTTCTTTTATATCTTGTGTTACAACAAATATCGTATTTTCTTTTCTAACCTTTTCTATATCTTCTGGAGAAAAATGATCGTAATGAGAATGTGTACAAAAGATATAATCAGCATCATTATAGTCTTTACTAATTTTAAATGGATCAATATATATCACATTATCCTCTTCTATTCTTATACTACTATGACATAGAACTTCTACCATGTTTTACCTCCCACTATTTTTATTATTTATGACTTTCTTTGTTTGCTATTGCTACTATATCACAATTTTGATTAAAGAACAATAGCGGGCTTTCTTAAACATTTTCTCTGTTTATAACCTTTTAAGGCCCGCGTCATTCCGTTGTATAACTTATCTGTAGCTCACTTCGTTTCGCACAGCTAAGAAATGTTCGTGCGCCAAATTTTACGCAAGTAAAATTTGTGTGCAATCGTTAGAGCGAAGCGACGTTCTGGTATAGGAAAAGTGATTTTTCCTATACCAGAACAATAATTATATTTCTTCTTTTTTAAATTTCACAAAATCTTCTGTTTGCATATTTCCTGCCCTTGTAATAAAGTGATATCCGTATTTTTCTTTTAGTTTGTCAATTGTTTTGTCCAGCTTTTCTTGTTTTTCGTCTTTTTCAGGTTGAAATAAAGAAATTTGCATTTCTTCTTCATCTGTTAAGTCATCCACTCTAAGTCCTACCAATCTAATTGGTGTACCTTTTCTATACATCTGCTCTAAAAGTTCTTTTGCTGTTTTAAAAATCTCTTTTGTGCTATCTGTTGCATTTCCTAATTTCTTTTGATGTGAAGTATCTACAAAATTGCTATTACGTAATTGCACATTTACAACTTTTGCTAGCATTTTTTCTTTTCTTAATCGATAAGCTACATGTTCTGCCAAAGCCAATAAAATCTCATCCAATTTTTCAATATTTGTAACATCTTCTGGTAGTGTAACAGAATTCCCAATTCCTTTTGGCTTTTCTTTTAAATATTTTACCTCTGAATTGTCAATTCCATTAGCATACTCCCACATCATTACACCATGTTTTCCAAATTTATCTTGCAAAATTTTTTTATTTGATTTGGCTAAATCTCCAATAGTTCTTATTTGCATATTATATAATTTTGGAACTGTACGTTTTCCTAGCATAAATAGTTCTGAAACAGGTAATGTCCACATTTTATCTGGTATCTCTTCTTCAAAAAGGGTATGTACTCTGTCTGGTTTTGTGAAATCAGATGCCATCTTTGCTAATAATTTATTATGTGCTACACCTACATTTACCGTAAAACCTAGTTCTTCTTTTACTTTTCTATTAATCTCTTTTCCTTTTTGTAATAAGGTATCATTCATTAAATATTGTGTCATGTCTAAAAAACATTCGTCAATACTAAATCTCTCAATTTTATCGGTATATTCTAGCAATAATTGATATAATTGATTTGAATACTTTCTATAAATTTTAAAATTGGAAGGAAACACTTTTAAGCCTGGACATTTCATCCTTGCTTGATAAATAGTCTCTGCTGTTTTTACACCACATTCTTTTGCTTTCATGCTTTTGGCTAAAACAATTCCAGACCTTTTAGATTCATCTCCCCCAATAACAGCTGGTATTTCTCTAATATCTATTTCACTACCATTTTTTAACATATCTAAGGCTGTCCAACTTAAAAAAGCATTATTAACATCTACATGTAATATTTGACGTTCCATATTATCACCAGCTACATTATAGAATAAATGTTTGGTTTTGTCAATAAATTTTATGCTTTTTAAAACTTTTAAAATGATTAATTCTAAAGTTCCAAAAAGCATTTTTTGCATAACCTCTTATGCTCCACCCAATTTTCTTTTTTGTGCCATATATGCAAATTTACTCATGATATTTGTAGGTAATAGCTTAGCTCCTAATCTTGATATTTTTACATCAATTCCTGGTACGATATAAAATTTACCTTTTTGTAGTTTTTTTATTGCATATTTGGCTACATCCATACTATTTGCTTCTCTTAAGTGAAAGTCCACATTTGCCACTTTGTTAAAATTGGTCTCAACTGGACCTGGACACAATATACTAATTTGTACTTTAGAATGTTCTTTTTTTAGTTCTTCTCGAATTGCTTCTGATAATTTTACCACATAATTTTTGGTTGCATAATATGTTGCCATTAATGGGCCTGGCATAAAACCTGCAATAGACGCTACATTTAAGATTTTGCCACTATTTTTTTCTTTCATATCTGTTAAATATAGCTTTGTTAATATATGATAGGCAATAATATTGGTTTTTATCATACTCAAATCTTTTTCTAAACTTGTTTTTGTAAAGTTTCCACAATCTCCAAATCCTGCATTATTGATTAAGATATCCACATTTTGTACAAGATTGTGGATTTCTCTGCAATTTTCTTCTATACTTAAATCTTTAGATATGATTTCTATTTTTACATCGTTTTCTAATTCTTTTTTGACTTCTTCTAATTTTGTTACATCTCTTGCAACTAAAACTAGTTCATCTGCCTGTTTTGCTAAAACTCTTGCCATGTCTTTTCCTATTCCTGATGAAGCTCCTGTGATTAAAACTTTCATATTCTTACCTCTTACATTTTATTATTTGTATTTTTCCATATTTTATTATACTTTTTAATCACTTTCAAGTTTTTTGGTTGCAAGTTGATACAGAAATTTTAATAATTTTTTATATTTCCTTGCATTTTATAAATATTCATGATATAGTGTTAACATAAGTTTTTTGGTTATATTTTTTAATCTTAAATTATATATTTGTTTTTTTATTATTTTATTTATCAAAAAATTATATCTATATATTTTAAATTAATCTGCCAAATATCTACTAATGAGAATTTTTTATATATACTTCTCATTTATTATACTTATTCATTTTTTGACCAATGTAGAAATTTACCAGCAGAAAAATATTTTATATTCTATTTTTTAACTTTCTATTCAAAATATTATCCTATTTTTAATTATTATTTTTTCTTATTACGTTCCTATCTTTATTTCACTATATTGTTTTTAGTTTTTTATCAAATAATATATATTTTTAAATTCTAATATTTTTATTGTATAACCAAAAAAAATCTGTTAAAATGAAAGGAGAAAATTTATTGAACCAAACAAGTAATATAAAAAAAGTAGATATGCTACCATTATCAAATGATTATGTATTTAAAAGAATTTTTGGAAAAGGAGGCAATGAAAGAATATTAAAAAGCCTATTAGAGGCTATATTAAAAATCAATATACAAAAAATAGAAGTCAAAAATCCAGAAATTCCAAAAGAAACAATAAACGAAAAATTAAGTATATTAGATATAAAAGCAGAAATTAACGAAAATACTATTATTGATATTGAGATGCAGGTAGGAAATGCAACAGCTATTGATAGAAGATTAGTTGTATATGATGCCAAATTAATATCTGGAGATATCAAAATATCACAAGAATATAAGGATGCAAAAGATACAATAGTTATATGTATCGTAAATGATTCCATTATAAAACGAAATTCATACTTAAATTTAGCAATGCTAAAATATGAAGAAACAGAAGAAATAAGATATGTAGACATGGGATATGAAGAAGAAGATCAATATTTAACGAAAATGTGTAAATATTATATAATAGAATTAGCAAAGTTTAAAAAGAAAAAACCACGAGTAGGAGATTTACTAGAAAAATGGTTGTATGTAATTGGGGGCGATCAAAAAATGATAGAAGAGTGTAAAAATGATAATGAAGAAATTAAAGAAGCAGTAGAACAACTTACAGAAATGAGTGCAGATGAATACGCAAGAGAATTATACGAAATTAGAGAAAGAAGTAGATTAACCTATAATACCGAAATAAACGAGGCAAAAAGAAAAGGTTTAGCTGCTGGCCTAGCCGAAGGACGAGCTGAGGGACGAGCTGCTGGAAAGGCTGAAGGAAAGGCTGAAGGAAAGGCTGAAGAAAAAAAAGAAATTGCTAAAAAGATGAAGGAAAAAGGTCTTGACATTGAGCTTATAGAAGAATTGACAAATTTGACCAAAGATGAGATAAATTCTTTATAATTTTTCCTATGCCATAAAAAATCTTAGAGCATTATAAACTCTAAGATTTTTGTTTTTCTCTACTAAATTTATTAAATAACATTCCAACCGCATGAACAATTTTGGTTGAATTATTATTCGCAACTGTTTTTCCTAATGCTTTTCCACCAACGGTCAAAGCTGAAACTAAAGCACTAAGTAAAAATTGTACATCAAAATTTAATCCAAATTGATTTGTAATTTTTACTGCAATTAATGCACTTATGGCACCACTTAATACACCACAGATGTCTCCGATAACATCGGCACAAATATTGGCAACTCTAGGTGCATTTCTTATTAATTTTATAGAATCTTTTGAACCCTTTACCTTTTTAGTAGCTTTTGCATGAAATTCATTTTCATTTGCAACAGTTACTGCTACACCAATAATGTCAAATATAATACCTACTAAAATAACAGCTACTAAAATCAGTATAGCTGGCACCAAACTTAAGTTAGATACCCCGTTTGTAGATATATATGAAAATACAATGGATAATATAAAGGTCATAATAAACACTTCAACAAACCATTTAATATTTTCATCATTCTTTTTTTCTTTTTCCTTTGTTCTCTTTTTCTGTTCCATTTTTTCTTTGACTTCTTCTATTTCTTTTTCATTTTCTTTTTCTGTTTTTGCATTCTCTTGTCTGACTGCTTTTTTCATTTCTTGCCTTGTTTTTTCAGCTTCTTTTCGCGGTTTTGCTTTTTCCTTTTTAGTATTTTCTTTCAATTTTATTCCTATCCTTTCTTCTTCATTTTGTCCAATTGGGGACGTTTCTTTTTGAGACATTATTATGTCAAGTTTATTAATTTTTAAAAATTTAAATATAAGAATAAAGTTCCTATTATTTTTATTAGCAAGCAGAACTTTACATAATAATGTCTCAAAAAGAAACGTCCCCAATTGGACACCCGAATTGACAAAAGAGGAAATTTTGAGTTTTCCCAAGATTTCCTCTTAATTATTTTTAGTTCAAGATGGCAAAAGTCTAAGTAAATTTTACAGTTTAGGTCTGGTCGAATTTCTCTATTTCCCACATAACATTACTGTTATTGCCGTTTCCGTTTAAGGGAAATATCTATAATAAAATTTATAGATACCAGATTGCCACTTAAATCTGTACCTTAATCCAAAGACTTCTATGCTTTTATGAAAGCAAACATTCTAGAAGTTT
>CALXAE010000046.1 GCA_944386205.1 uncultured Clostridia bacterium | reverse complement strand
GATTATTTATGTTTAAATCATTTAGATACTTTAGGAGAAATTGGTAAAAAATTAGGATATGTTAAAGTTTGTACAAGTTATATGTATAAAGGTAAAAAAATTCATCATTATCCTGATGATATCATGGTAACAGGCGAAATTCCTGAACCTGTTTACGAAACTTTAGAAGGTGGCTGGACAATCGATAGTTCTTGTAAAAACTACGAAGACCTTCCAGAACTTGCAAAGAAATTTGTTGAAATTGTTGAAAAAGCTTCTGGTATTCCTGTTAAATACATAGGAACTGGTCCTGCAAGTGATGATTTAATTGTAAGAGATATCTAATATTATTTAAGAGAGCATCAGCTCTCTTGTATTCTATTATAGATATTATAATCATTAAAAATATAATCACAAATAAGGAGAATATAAAAATGAACATAAAAAATCCAAAATTTGAAATATCAGCAGTTGGTCCAAAACAATATCCCAAAAATCGCTTGCCTGAAATTGTTTTGGTAGGAAAATCTAATGTTGGAAAATCTAGTTTTATTAATACCATGATAAATAGAAAAAAATTAGCCAGAACTAGTAGTGAACCTCGGAAAAACAAGACAAATTAATTTTTATAATATGGATGATATCTTTTATTTTGTGGATTTACCTGGGTATGGATATAGCAAAATGTCTAAAAAAGAACAAGAACAAGTTGGAAAATTTATAGAACAATATTTGTTGGTCAGAAAGGAAATTACTTTAATTATATTTTTAATTGATATTAGACATAGCCCTAGCGAAAATGATAGACTTATGTATAACTATATTATATCTTCTGGCTTACCTTGTTTGATTTTAGCAAATAAAGCTGATAAAATTGCTATTACTAAAGTAGATGATACTGTTAAAGCTTTACAAAAAGAATTAAATCCTATTGGAGACATTCCTATTCTCCCTTTTTCATCTGAGAGAAAAATTTATAAAGAAGATGTTTGGCTTTTTTTAGATAATCATTTAAAAAATATTTAACTATTTTACAAACTACTTTTATTAACTATTTTTTAAGAGGATATTTCACTTGAAAATATCCTCTTTTTATATATTTTTTTACATACTTTGCTTTTAATTTTTATTATTTCTCTGCATTTGTTATATTGTTATCTCCCACTCTTTTTTCAAGTTTTGTTATTACTTTTAAAGCTTTTTCCCTTGGGATCATCACAACATGCCCACATCCTTGGCACTTTAATTTAAAATCAACACCAATTCTCGTTATTTCCCATAATTTACTGCCACAAGGATGCACTTTTTTGGTTCTAACAATATCTCCTATTTGGTAATCCATTACAATCTCCTTTTTCATGTCCAGTTTGTCCAATTGGGGACGTTTCTTTTTGAGACATTTTTATGTAAAGTTCTACTGATTTGTTGATAAAAACTTTACTTTTATATTTATATTTTCAATAATACGACTTTACATAAAAATGTCTCAAAAAGAAACGTCCCCAATTGGACATCTTAATCCTTTGCTTTTTCAAATCTTTTTTCTATACTTTCTTTTCCTAGAACTTGCATAATTTCATACATATCTGGTGTATTTGTTCTTCCAGTTAAAGCAACTCTTAAAACTGTGCTTACGTCTCCTACATGAGCCTTATATGCTTCTGGATTTGCTTTAAATTCTTTTACTTCTTTTGCATATCCAAGTTCTCCTGCAAGTTCCTTTATTTTATCAAACCAAGTTTGTTTATCATCATTTTCATCATAATATTTTTCCATGTATAAGTCTAATATTTTATCAATATCTTCTTTTTCATTGATAACTTGATATGGATATTCTTGCTCTTTATCAAGGAATTTATCATCATACATATATTCTATGTTTTCTTTAACGTCTGACCATTTTGCAATGTCTTTTCTAGGTTTTTTGTTACCTCTTTCTATTCCAAATATTTTTAAAGCATATTCTTTATCTTGTAGCATGTCCTCTAATTCTTTGTCATAAGTTTTTGCCCAATTGAAAGCATTTTCATATACCTCTTCTGCTGTGAATTTTGATATAACTGTCTTTCCTACATCTAATAATTTTACCATATCAAATAAAGCACCGCTTACACTCATTTTATTTAATTGTAATTCAAATTCATCGATTGATTTATCTTTGTTTGCTCTTCTCCAATTTTCAAAATTTGAGTTAGCGATATTTAATAAATATTCATTAACTGCTTCTTTTGGTATTCCCATTTCATCATAATATGAAACTGCTGCTTCTGGGTCTTTTCTTTTACTTAATTTTCTCTTATTTCCATTATCATTTTTCATGATTGGTGCAATATGTGCATATTTTGGTGCTTTAAATCCTAATTCATGGAATAATTGTAAATGTAATGGAACTGATGATAACCACTCATCTCCTCTTATTACATGTGTTGTTCTCATCAAATGGTCATCTACTGCATGTGCAAAATGATAAGTTGGTAATCCATCTGCTTTTATGATAACAATGTCTTGGTCGTTTTCTGGAAAATCTACATTTCCTTTTATTACATCATGATGTTTAATTTTTCTATCTTCACGTCCTGGTGATTTAAAACGAACAATGTATTTCTCTCCATTGTTTATTTTTTCAATTGCTTCTTCTACAGTTATATTTCTACATTTTGCCCAAACGCCATAATATCCCGGTCTTATTTTAGCATTTTCTTGTTTTTCTCTCATTTCTTCTAATTCTTCTGGTGTACAGAAACATGGATAAGCTTTTCCTTGTTCAATTAAGTATTTTGCATAACTTTGATAGATGTCTTTTCTCATAGATTGTCTATATGGTCCATAATTTCCTTTTCCTTCAGTTTCTGAAATCATACCTTCATCAGGTTCAATTCCAAATCTATCTAAAGATTGCACAATATCTGTAATTCCATTTTCTACTTCTCTTTTTTGGTCAGTATCTTCAATTCTTAATAGAAAAACACCTTCTGTTTGATTAGCCAATTTTCTAGCAATTAAAGATTGATACAATCCACCTATATGTACAAATCCTGTTGGACTTGGTGCAAATCTTGTAACAATAGCTCCTTCTTTTAAATTTCTTTCTGGATATTTTTCCTCATAATATTTAATTTCTTTTGCTTCTGGAAATATTAAATTTGCTAAATCTTTATAATCCATTTTACCTTTCCTCTCCTTCTATTTTTTTAATTATTTTATTTTTATATTGTCTTTTTCTTTTTAAATCCATTTCATTCATTTCTAATATTAATTGAAAGATATGTTCACTTGTAAATTTACTTCTTTGTTCTATTGGCATTTGTGCTTTTATCTTTCTTTTTATTTCATTTATAGGCATATCGCTATTGTCTCTTATGATTTTTATTGCATCTTCTCTTGTCATAAATTTCTATATTTCACCCTCCACTATCTAACTACGTCAAATATTATACTATAAAATCTGCCATTTCACAAGTCTTTTTCTTGAGTTTGTTAATGGAACGATGATTTGGGGACGGAGAAAAAAATCATCATACGTGAAATGTATACACCTAATAAAATACACAATATACTTAAAACCATTTCTAAAGGATTCATTCCTTGTTGTACTAATACAAAAATGGATCCAATTGTAAATCCAATAATACTATAAAAAGTTTTGGCATAATATTTCTCTAATAGTTTTTTTGTTATTTTCATTACAACAATACTTCCTAAGACTAAGCCTATTCCCATAGGAATTAAAACTGGTAAATACAAATTTGCAATTGATTGCAAATACACTGAATAAACACCTAGTAACATTAAAATAATGGTACTACTAACTCCTGGCACTATAATTCCTAAAGACATGATAACACCACATAAAATTAAATAAAAAGTGTTTATTTCTTCTGCATTACTAATAATTGTCATTTGGTTTTCTAGTATAACTGTTATAACACCTATAGCCAAAGCTATCAACAAATATATCACATTCTGTGGACGAAATGCTTCCTTTTCATTAACTTCTTTTATTAAAGATGGAATAGTTCCTAGAATTAACCCAATAAATATCGATTTTGTTTGTACTGGAAATTCATATAATGCATAATTTAATACATTACTAAATAGTAATACTCCAATTCCTACACCTAATGCTATTGGAAATAAAAATTTTATATTTTGTTTTATATCTTTAAAAAAGTTTAAAACGGCATCTAATAATTTTTCATAAATTCCAAAAATCACACATAAAACACCACTGCTAAGTCCTGGTACGATTGCACCTGCTCCAATAAAGATGCCTTTTATTATGTTGAAAAATCCTGTCATAACACACGCTCCTCACATAAATACATATATTAAACATTTTTATTGTTCTCTAAAATATACTTTGTTATTCTTTTTTATATGACTATGGAATTTTATTTGAATAAATCGATGATAATTTCTCTTCTTTTTATAAAATAAAAATATTTGCATAAATGCATTTTAAAAAATTGTTCTAAAAAATCGAAAAAATAATTTGCTTGACTATAATTTGTTCATATAATTTTGGCTAGAATGAAAAATATGTAAAATGAATACTTGTCCGTTTCTCTTTATTCACTTCATAAATAATAATATAATTATTTACTTTCATTTTTCGTACATTTTTTGTATTATCATTCCAGCTTTCTAATTTTACATATTTTTCAGGTAAATAACTTAAACTTAAAATAGAATTTAAAATTTTATTTACTATTTTACTTGCTGTATTTTTCTCTTTAAAATAATATTCTATATAGAAATGAATATTCTGCAAATCATTACGAGCCTTTGGAGACCAAATAATTTTATATTTCTCTACTAAGATGATACTTCGCCTCCATTTCTGACACTACTTCTTCCATCGGAATTCCTTTTCCTTCTTTTATTTCTTGCATTGCTTCTTCAATCTTCTTAATAATATCTTTTTGAAATTCCTCAAAATTAGCATAATGTTTATCAAAATGTTCTGATACCAATCTATCAATTCTTTCTTCTTCTGTTTCCTCTAAGCCTTTTGTTAATTCTTCATAAGCCTCATCACTTAATAAAACCAAATCATTGGTTCCGTTTTTTGTAATATATATTGGCTCTTTTGTTTCATGACAAATTTTTGAAATTTCATTATAATGATTTCTTAAATCCGCACATGGTCTAATAAATGCCATAAAAGCACCTCCTTGTTTATGGTCAAATTATATCAGAATTATGATATATATGCAAGCTATTTTTCAAATTTTATTCAATTTCAATATTTTCATATGGTCAGGCACTTTTACTTTTTTTAAACATATAATTTGTTATGCGGAATTTTAATATCCATTGAAATTTATTTTTGCATACATAAAATTTTCGTATTTATATATATTGGAGGTGCATATATGTTTTCAGCACTTTGTATTTCTGGTGTTTTAGGATTTATTGAATTTCTAAAAACTTCGGTTTTTTTAGTTGGTTATATATCTGGTACCAATGTATTTCCAGAACCTTTAACATCTGAAGAAGAAAAAATGTATTTAGCACAAATGAAAAATGGCGATGAGGAAGCACGAAATATCTTAATCGAACGAAATCTTAGACTTGTTGCCCATATAACCAAAAAATATTCTACTACAAATGTTGAACAAGATGATCTGATTTCTATTGGTACAATTGGTTTAATAAAAGGAATTAATAGCTTTAATATGGATAAAGGGTCTAAACTTTCTACATATGTTTCGAGATGTATTGATAATGAAATTTTAATGCATTTGCGTGCTACTAAAAAATTAGGTGCTGAAGTATACTTAAATGAACCTATCGGAAAAGATAAAGATGATAATGTTATTACTCTGCAAGAAGTTTTAGAAAATGATGAAAGAAATATTGAAGATGAAGTCGATATTAAAATGAAAATTAAATCATTATTTGAAAAAATGAAATCTGTTTTAAAAGATAGAGAAAAAACTATTTTGGAACTTAGATTTGGTCTTGGAGGACATAAACCAAAAACACAACATGAAATTGCAAAAATGATGGGAATTTCTCGTTCTTATGTCTCCAGAATTGAAACAAAAGCAATTGGAAAACTATCCAAAGAGTTAAAAAATCAAAAAAACTAAAGCACCTTTTCGCTTTAGTTTTCTATTTTTTCATATGATAATAATTCTATTTGGTTGCTCATTAAATCTTTGTTTTTATCTATCTCTTTTGTTAAATCTGTGGACAAATACTTTTTATTGTCATCTGCAAAAACTGTAACAATAGGTTTTTGTAAATTTTCTTGTAAAAGAACTGAACCTAAAAAGTTTGCTCCTGATGAAATTCCAACTCCTAGCCCTAAATCTTTTGATAATTTCCTTGCCATATTAATTGCATCTTCATCATTTATAAGTATTATATCTTTTTCAACAATCCCTTTATTTCTGCTAAATATTTCAGGAACAAAGTCATCTCCAATTCCTTCTATTTTGTGCTGTCCTATTATTTTTCCATTTGATAATATTGGCATTTTCTCAGGTTCTAATGCTACAACTTTTGTTTTTGAATTTTCTTCTTTTAATCGTTTCCCTATTCCTATTAATGTTCCTCCTGTTCCAACACCTGAAACAAATCCTCCAATTTCTTGTTCTTTTAACTGTTCTACTATTTCTTTTCCTGTTGTTTCATAATGTGCCAATATATTATCTTCGTTTTCAAATTGATTTGCTAAAAAGCCATTTAATTCTTTGGCTAATTTTTTAGCTTCTTCTACACATTTTATAAAGCCTCCTTCTTCTTTTGAAATAAGTTTTATATTTGCACCATATAATTTCATCAGTTCTATTCTTTCTTTACTTGCCCAATCTGGCATAAAGATATATACAGGATGTCTATAATAAGCACCTAAAGCTGATAGCGAAATTCCTGTGTTTCCACTTGTTGCCTCTATAATTGGCATATTTTCTTTTAAAATTCCTTTATGTTTTGCATTTTTTATAATATAATATGCTACTCTATCTTTGATACTTCCTGTTAAATTAAACATCTCTAACTTGGTATACATTTCTTTTTCTTTTCCTAAATATAGGTATTTGATTTTGATCATTGGCGTATTACCAATAACTGTTTTTATATTCATGAATAGTTTTTCCTCCTTTTCTTTTTTTACTTTTTTGTATTCTCATTAGTCAAAAGTATTATTTTTCACTTTTATGTATTATATTCAGAAAAGATTGCTTTTGATTATTTGTCAACAAATTTAGTTTACAACGTTAAAATTCACATCCATATTTATGTAAATTTTTCCAGATAATACTTGACAAATATGTATTTACACCTTATAATTGTTTATGTTATCAAACAGCAATGCCTGTTTGTGAGCACCATCACCATTTAGATGAAATTTTTTAGTCTACTTGCTTGATGGTTTGGCACTTATGTGCCACTCGGAGGAAGGTGTGCCAGTAAGGCGCGAGAGATGGCGGGAGAGCGATATGTTTCGACGTATCGCTCTTTCACTTGTTATAATTTTTTCTTTAAAATAATATTATTAATTTGTATTTTCATATTGTCTCATTCTATATCTTCTCTCTTCTAATTATCCAATCCTTTTCACATTTAATTGGTAATTTCATTAAAACTTTTTGTCCTTTTACACCTGGGCTAACAGCTTGTATTTCTTCCTTTGTTTCATAATCCCATAAGCTATCAATTGTAAATTGTACAGGCTCTAATTTATATGGAATTAAAATTTCCATTTTATCTCCTACTTGTAATTTATTCTTTATTTCAATAACAGACTTTTCTTCATTATATTCTACTACTTTTCCACCAAATTCATATTTCTCATTATATTGTCTTCCACCATATTCTTGAATATCTTTGTTATTTCTGTCATTAAAATAAAATGTAGTCAATCCTCTGGTTTTTACTTTTTCCAATTCTTTTAAATATTTTGTATAATCATAATGTTCTGGGTCTTTTTCATAATCATCAATTGCATTTCGATAAGCACCTATAACACTTGCTAAATAGTATTCTGTTTTTAATCTTCCTTCTATTTTTAAACTATCCACACCCATTTCAATAATTTCTGGAATTTCTTTTATTAGGCACAAATCTTTTGAAGAAAAAATACTTGTACCATATTCGCTTGTCTCAATTGGCATTAATTCTCCTGGATTATTTTTTTCTTCAGCATATAAATTATATGACCATCTACAACTTTGTGCACAATCTCCTAAATTGGCACTTCTACATGCCAAAAAATCACTTAAGAAACATCTTCCTGAAAATGCAAAACAGATAGCACCATGAATAAATATTTCTATCTCCATTCCTTCTGGCTTATTTTCCATGATATATTTTAATTGTTCTTTATTCATTTCTCTTGCCATAATCATTCTCTTTGCACCATTATGATACCAGAAATTTGCTGCATGAAGACTTACAATATTGGCTTGTGTGCTTACATTGATATTCACACTTGGTGCATATTGTTTTAATACATCTATAACGCCTCCGTCTGCTGCGATAATACCATCTGGGTTAAGTACTTCTAATTTTTTTGCCATTTCTATAATTTCATCATATTTTTCATCCCAAGCAAAAATATTTAAAGTAACATACACTTTTTTTCCGATACTATGTGCATACTTTATTGTTTTTTCTAAATCATCATCTTTCATATCTGCTCTTGTTCTTAATGATAATGATGATGTTCCACAATATACCGCATCTGCTCCATACAAGAAAGCAATTTTTGCTTTTTCATAAGAACCTGCTGGTGCTAATAATTCTACTTTTTTCATTTTTTTCCTCTTTTCTTTATTTAAAATCTACTAAATTTTATCATAAAACCGCCTTATTTACAACAATTTTGTCATTTCTTTTACTCTTAGTAGTTACAATTCACAGCTCAAATTAGCTTACGCAAACCTAGAAACAGTAATATATAAATATTTTGTGAAATTAAATGTGCAAATGTAAGAATATTATAAATTCTTATATTGTCAAGTGGAAAAGTCGCAGTACGCCAGCGATTTTACACTTGATAATATTAGAATTTGTTTATTCTGTAATGATAGCCATTTAATGAATAAAATATTTATATATTACTGTTTCTTGGTCGTTTTAAAAATTGACTGTGAATTGTAACATATGGTATAATAGACTTGAGGTGATTTTATGGCTTTTCAACCACAGAAAAGAGAAGAATTTTTGAACTCATTAAAAAACATAGAAATAAACAGACCACCAGAAGAAAAATTAATTTATGATTTTACTCCTGATGGGTTATCAAGCCTATATAAACTATTTTTAAAATTAAAAGGTATACTTATTAATGATGATCACTTTGATTATCTTTCTAATGTTATATCTTCTAATTATTCAGAAAATATTTCTAATTTAGTACATAATCCTATTACTGACAATGAAATTAATCAATTGTTAGAAATCATGAAACAAGAATATCTTGAATTAGTTAATGACAATAATCCTAAAAATATATCAGAAAAAGAACAAGAACGTCTTAAAAGTATTGTGAATAAACATTTTCCAGCAATATTTTTGGACTTCGTCGAAAATCCTGTTAGTGCTGAAGAATTTTTCAAACAAGAAGAACTTATAAAAGATACTGTTTTACAGCTTTCTGATGTGTATTACAACCAGGTAAGTCCACATGGACAACAAAATTCAGAATATTTAGCCAGTGCTATTTATTTAGTCTACAAAAAAATAGCTCCTGAAATTTCTATAACAGAACCTACTCGTGATAAAGGATTTAAGAGTGTTGATGATAACATTCATAAAGAATTAAATAGGGGATTACAAAATACCGTTCCTAGTAATATAAAAACTGGTATTACACTTTCTGATATGAAAAAAAATATTGTTTCTAATCCAGATAATCCTAATAATTTTACTGATAAAACTAATGCCGATTTTTCTGGTATTACAATTGTATTAAATCATATAGATGATGCCATGTATTTTGACGAAACTGACCCAGAAAATAGTGAAATATTGAGGTTAAAGAAACAGAAAAACGATAATTTAAGATTTATACATAGTATCAAAAAATACTTAAATGAAAATGATATTTTTATGACCCAAGAAGATTATTTTCAAATTTACATAGAACTACTTAATCGATTGCAAGATAGTACTTATCCAGAATGTACACATGAGATAAGAGAAGGAAATTATTCTTCAAGGTTAGAATATGCCATTACAAATTATAAAAAACTTGCAGTTGCAAATTCGTTTGCTCCTAATGCAACAGATGATGAAATCGAAGAATTATATAATCTTACAGATTGCTTAAAAAGACGATTATACGATAAATTAGAAAATGAAGTTTTGCGAGTTACTTTTCCTCATGTTTTAGCTGATCCGTTAATTGCAGATGACTTTAAGGTAAAGGGATCTTTTGTTAAATTTGTTAAAAAAGAAAATGGATTTTGTGCTATTTACTTTGAATTAATTGATGCAAAAGGAAGAAAAATAGAAGTACAACTTCAATCTAATATGCGATATAAAGAAACAAAAAATGGGCTTTCTACACATAATGATATGCCTAATAAAAAAGTAGATATTCGACACTTCTTTGAATTAACAGATAATAGAAATGACCCTGAACTTCTTAACCATTATCTTTCTCTATTAGGAAGAACTTCTAAAAAACAAGAAGAAGATTTAAGACAAAAATTGAAAAAATTACAAGAAGAAAAATCTCTTAGTACAAAAACTCCGGAGGAAAAAAGGCAATTGGATAATTCAATTAGAAGACTTCAAAAGAAAATTGAATCAATTGAAACAGCAAGAAGTAATATTAAAATCAAAGATGTATTTGTTGAAGAGCATGATATGGTTGACAATGAAAGTACAAAAAAAGAAGAAAATTCTAATCTTATGAATGTAAATGGTAAAGAAATAAAAGTATATGATACAAAAACATCAAAACGTACTAGTAAAATGACAATTGAACAATACCTACCTATATATGCAGAATATTTCTCTCCTGTGGCCATGAAAATTATTAGTTCTGCACATGCTACTGCTCCAGAAGCTTATGTTAACAAAAAAGATTTAATTGAAAGTTTTACTGAAATCTTACGAAAAGGTGATGAAGTAACTTATCTTTCTGAACTTTTAATAGATAAATTAAAAAATATTTTGAAAATGAAAAATACTAATCAGATTTCTTATGAAGAATTAAAAAGATATGCTCTGGATCCTGAAAATGGTTTTTATGGATCACAAGAATCATCTGTAAATGATGCTAATGCCAAAAGATTAGAAGATAATGAGCCAGATAGGTAAATAATTTTCTATAATAAAAAAGTTTGCTGATAATATAAAACTACCAGCAAACTTTTTTATTATGGAAAATTATTTTAACTTTAGAAAATGTCACTTAAATCTAGCAATTGCATATTTTACTAACAGCTAATCCATCTCCTACTTCTAAAATTTCAGTTTCGAGATTTGGATTTTCGCTCACTTCTTTGATATATTCTCTTAAATTTCTAACAGCCGTTCTTTGTTTATGTTTGTTATAATCACTCATAACATAACCTTTATATAAAATATTATCTGCAAAAATAATACCGTCTTTATTTATCATTCTTAAGGCTTCTTTTAAGAAAAATGGATACTTTCCTTTAGCAGCATCTATAAATACTACATCATATTTGTTATTTAAAGTTGGTAATATTTCTACTGCATCTCCCTCATAAATGTTTATTTTATCTTCTACCTCTGCTAATTTGATATTTTCTCTTGCTTCTTTTACTCTGTCTGCTTCTCTTTCAATAGTGTCTATCACACCGTTTTCTGCTAAAAATTCTGTAAAGCATATCGCAGAATACCCTACTGCTGTTCCTATTTCTAACATTCTATTAGGCTTGTTTTTAGTTAAATAGTTTTCAATTACTTCTAATGTTTCATCCATAATTATTGGAATATGTTCTTCTAATGCTTTTTGTTTAATTTTTTCTAAATTTTGTTTATTCATTTTACTCTTATCTTTCCTTTTTTTGGCTTTGTATACCTCTTGTTTTTGGTTTTACTAAATTCATTACACATTGTCTTACATCTAAATTGTTTTTAGCCCAATAATCAAATTTTTTAATAATATCATCTTGCATAATTAAATCCACTGCTTCATCAAGAGTTTTCCCTTCTGCCATAAATTTACGTGCTTTTTCTATCATTTCTCTCCTATTTTGAGTATCCTGATCATAAATTTCTGGTTTCTTTTCATTACTTTTCCATATATCATGCTCTATATATTTAGCAGCCAACCCTGGTATTATTTTTTCATATTTTGACATTTTCTTCTACCTCCTATTTACTTCTATTTGCTCTTTCTCTTTCTTTAGTATCTAGGATTTTCTTTCTTAGTCTAATTGATTTTGGTGTTACTTCTACTAATTCATCATCTTGAATAAATTCAATTGCTTTTTCTAATGACATTTGAATTGGTGGTACTAAACGTAATGCATCATCTGAACCAGAAGCTCTTGTATTAGTTAAATGTTTTTCTTTACATACATTGATTGCTAAATCTTCTCCTCTTGAATTTAATCCAACAATCATACCTTCATATACTTCTACACCAGGTCCGATAAATAAATCACCTTTATCTTGTGCATTGTATAATCCATATGTTACTGATTTTCCGTTTTCAAATGCAACAATTGTTCCTCTAACACGTGCTTGAATATCCCCTTTATATTCTTGGTATGAATCAAATATGTGATTCATAGTTCCTTCACCTTTAGTGTCTGTTAAAAATTCTGTTCTATATCCAATTAAACCTCTTGCTGGTATTTTAAATTCAATTTTTGTATGTCCATCTTCAGCTGGTTCCATATTTACCATTTCTGCTTTTCTTCTACCTAATTT
>CALXAE010000045.1 GCA_944386205.1 uncultured Clostridia bacterium | reverse complement strand
ATTAACAAGCAGAACTCTACATAATAATGTCTCAGAAGGAAACGTCCCCAAATGGACAAAAAAGAAACGTCCCCAATTGGACATTATTCTTCGTTAACATCTAGCAAAGAAAATACATCTTTTGCATCATTTAATTCTTTTATATTCATAATAACGCCTTGTCCTACAACAATTCCACCTACTTCTTCAATTGCATTTTTGATTGCTTTCATTGTATTTCCTGTTGCATAAATATCATCAAGGATATAAATTTTTTTCCCTCCATAGTTATCATTAACTAGTTTTGGTAATTCTAACTTATCTTTCCCATATTCTTTTTCATATTCAAATTGTTTCTCTACTGTAATTGGCGGTAATTTTCCTGCTTTTCTAACTGGTATAAATCCGATATTTAATTTAGTTGCTACTGCTGCCCCTATAATAAGTCCTCTAGCTTCTGGTCCAACAATATACTCTACTTTTTTATTTGCCAATTCATCTACAAATTTATCTATAATCTCATTAAATGTTTCTTTTTGTATAATCAAAGGCATGATATCAATAAATTCAATCCCTTCCTTTGGGAAATCTTTTTGTGTTCGGATATGTAGTTCATTTTTTAATTCATTTCTTAATATTTTCATAAATATTAGACCTCCACTTAAATAATGATATTTCAATAATTTCTAATTGCAGACTTCAATATTAGATTTGAAATCATACTTTTATTTGTAATTTAATTTTCTAGAATTTCAAAAAATCTTTTTTTCTTTTGTTCATTATTTGATGAGTCTATAAATTGTATTGATTTATCTTGATTATTATTGTTTGTTAAATTGTTTTCTTCTAAAATTTCTTTTAGATGTTTTGCTAAATATGGTGCCCCATTAAAAAATTGAACATCTCCTAAAACTTCACTAATTTCTTTTTTTATTAATGGATAATGGGTACAACCTAAAACTACATTTTTTACTTTTCCTTTATATTGTTCTAAATGATGTTTTACATATTGTTTTATCTTTTCTTTGTTACCTTCTTCTATGACATCTGCTAATCCAACACATGGAAGCAATACAGTTTTATGGTTATCATAAGTATGGTATAAAAGATTAAATTTTTCACTTTCAATGGTTCCTTTTGTTGCCATTACCAATGTTGGTTCATCATATGCATAATCATATACCATTTTATATGCTGGTTCTATGGCTATAAATGGTATATTCTGATACTTTTTTCTTAAATATTGCACAGCTTTTGCACTTGCTGTATTACAAGCAATTACAATAGCTTTACAATTTTCTTTTATAAAAAATTCCACTATATTTTCACATAATGCAAGAATTTCTTTATCTGTTTTATCTCCATATGGATTATGTTTTGAATCGCTATAATATATATATGTTTCATTTGGCAATATTTTTATGATTTCTTTTAAGACTGTAACGCCTCCAATTCCGGAATCAAATATGCCAATTGGTCCGTTTTTTGTTCATTTTTTGTTCCTCTTGCTTTCATTATATGTTTTTTTCGTCATAATTCGACATTTTTGAATCAAAATGCAACCTGGCCCGAATTGTCTCATCTTATGTAATTTGTACGAATAGGTTGTTCTTTTTCTGGTATGTTAATTCCTGCTTTTTTTCCTTGTTCGATACATTTTAGTAACCATGCCATGTTGTTTCCTAATGTTCTCATAGTTTGCATACCTTCTTCATCTTGCACAACTTCTTCTGGTGTATTTCCATGTACCATATTCCAATATTGTGATGATACAATTGGCATGTTATTAATTGTAAAATATTTATTTAGTTGGTCAAATGTTGATGTTGCTCCACCTCTTCTACAACTAACTACACAAGCGCCTAATTTATTTTGAAAGACTGCTTTTCCTGCATAAAAAACTCTATCCATAAATGAAGTAATCGCTCCTGTTGCTGAAGCAAAATGTACTGGTGTTCCAAATACAAATCCATCTGCTTCTTTTGCTTTTTCAATAAATTCGTTTACTTTATCGTCTATAAAACATTTTCCTGTTGTCTTACAACTACCACATGCAATACAACCTGATATTGGTTTTACACCTAACCAAACAATCTCTGTTTCGATGTCATTTTTATTTAATTGTTTTTCTACTTCTTTTAATGCCGTATATGTACAACCTTCTTTATGTGGTCCCCCATTAACTAATAATACTTTCATCGTAATCACTTTCCTTTCCGTTTTTAACAAAATTTACAATTAATGTCTCGTCTTTGTTTCATTATATCAAAAACTATTTAGATGTTTCCACTGTTATAGTATTTTTTTATGATTTTTTTTGTTACTTTTGGTATGTCTTTACCATTCCTTTTCCATTTTGTGACATAATCTCTAGTATTGCTCCATTTACCATTGCAAACTGAGGAGCAACATGACCGATATCGGCATCACAAATAATTGGAATGTTTAAATCTCCTAAAACATCTTTTACTGTTTGATTAAAGTCTGTATCATAATCATTCCTAATAAATAATGGTCTACCAAAAATAATTCCAGTGCAATCCTTAAAATAACCGGCTTCCTTCATTTGCCATAAAGTTAAATACAATGTAGGTGTACTCATTTCAAACACTTCTAAAAACCATATAATACCATCTTGTTTATATTTTTCAATATAATTTTTTACATTATCATATTTTGTTCCAATAAAGGTTTTTATACAATCTAAACATCCGCCAATAGCTCTTCCTGTAAACTCTATTTTCTCTTCATTGTTTAAATTTATCCATTTTGTTTCTTCTGTTAACTCATAGCCTTTTTCTAATTCTTGTTGTTCTAGTTCTTCACTTTCCTTACTAAATTCTTCTATACTCTCTTGGTTTTCAAGTGTTTCCTGTGGTTCTTCTATTCTAAAATCAATAATTTTCTCATGCTTTTCAAAAGAGGTTTGCACAACTTCTTCCCCACTTGCAATTTTTAATGCATCTGTTAAATTTCTAAATAATGGTCTCATCGCATAATCTTTTATTGTTTGACAATAAATGGTTGGAATTTCTAACATGGTATTCCACAAATAATTAATACCTGTTATGTCTGAAAATCCTTGCATCCATTTTGGTTTTAATGTTTTGATTTTTTCAAAGTCTAAATATGATAACATTTCTACCAAGAAATCGCCACCTGTTGCAAATATAATTAACTTCACATCATCATTTTCAAGTAATTCCATTAATTCTTTTGCTCTTTGTTTTCCTGAAGCACTTCTACCTTTCTCTTCTTTTCTAACACTTTCTGTTTCTAATATCTTATATCCCATTTCTTGCAATTGTTTTTCCGCTAATTCTAGTTTTTGGATACTAAATTCTTTTGTTATACCTCCTGATGGTGCACATATTCCAATAGTATCACCTTTTTTTAAGTTTTCTGGATAATTCATAAAACACGCTCCTTTAACTTTTTTCATTATAACTATATACCATTTTTTAGGATTATACAAGATCTTCAAAATTTAAAAATAAAAATTACATGATTAAAATTTTTTTGAGACTTTTAATATTCTTAATTCAAAATATGTCGATTTATACATAAATTTTAATGATTATTAACCAAAATGACGGATCCCCTTTATCTTCGGGGATCCGTCATCATTATAAGTGCTTGCAATAGCAATAATACTACCAAAAACAAATTTTCAGTTAGCACAACATTCAAGTTTACATTGATATGTAAACTAATTAATGTTATTAACAAGCAATACCACAATATCTGTGATATTTTTGTTATACTTCTTCTCCGTTTCGTTTCTTTTACAACGAAAATACATATTATTTGAAGCAATATAATTACCCCAATAAATATAAATGCGACCAATGAATATGCTTCAAATAATTGGAGCTCTGGCAAGAAATATCCCCCAGCCAACCCCAACAGAGAAATTCCAAGCATACAAAATACTGCTATTATCATATAATATTCCTTTCTGCCAGAATACGCCTTCTAGCTGGCACTACTTTGAACCACGGGTTACTATCTATATCATTTTATCATATTTACATAATTTTTGCAATTCTAGATATTTTTAATATTTCTCTTCTTAAACACAATAAATGTTGGTATCATCATAATTAAGAAATATGCCACACAAATTAAGATAGACAATAACATACTCATACCTTCCATATATGGTAAACCACCATATAGATACATACTTAAATCCCAATTCATGGTAACAAAATATTTTAAGAACTGTAAATCATATCCAATTGCTAATTGATTAATAATACTTGATGACATATATCCTAATAAAGAAATGGTTATAGCAAGTGTACTATTTGAGAATATCGTACTAATAGCAAATGCAAGTGTTGCTAATAAAATAATCATTGGTAATTGTGTTAATGTTTGTAATCCTAAATTTGCAAATATATTCATTTCTTGAATTGTATTTGTATTAAAGTTATAGGCCACAACTGGTTCTGATAAACTATCAAATCCAAATATAACACCACCTATTAGAATTTCCATTATCAATGTCACAACAATAACAAAGATAATCATAATTAATGTTGTAATAGCTTTTGACATTAAAATTTTATTTCTAGTATATGGTTTTACCAATAGCAATTTTATTGTGCCTTTATTAAATTCTTCACTTACAATTGTTCCTGCTATCATAACAACTACTACAATTAGGAAAATTCCAAATTGTGAATAAAAACTTTGCAAAATTCCCTTTAAGCTATCAAAATTGTTAATATCATTTCCCGTATCTAATATATATCTGCTTTCTGCTTGGTCTTCTAAATAACTATTATACTCTAATTTTTCTTGATATGTTAATTCATCTATATTTTCAAAATTTGCTAGATTAGAATTTGCCATTTGTAAGTTTGAAATAGCTCTATTTAAATAATCATTCCCATATGGAATTTCTTTGTTTAATCTGTATTCTGCAATTTCTTTTTCTGTTTTGGCTGTTTGTATTTGACTATCTATATTTTTTATTACAGCTGTATCTTCTGTTTGCTCTTTTTGGCGATTTAATTCCTCTATTTGTTGTTCAGCTTGTGCTAAATCTTCTCTTGCAAAATATTTCCAATCATTTTCATCCAATTTTGTAAGCAATTCATCTATTTCTTGATTGATGATTTCTACTTGTTCCTCATTCTTTTCTGCTCCATATTGATACGTATTTTTTTCTGATATATACGGTGCAATTCTTTCATTAATAATTGCTAATTTCCATTCTGCGTCTTTGTGTTGCTCCATAATTTCACTTAATTGTATGTCTGATAGAATGTTAATATATGTGGTTACATCACTTGGTTTATCTGGATTTAATGTTTCTAATTCGCTTTTTAGAGATTGGACATAGTTTTCACTATATAAATAATAGTTTATTGTGTTTCCATTATCTGCATACTTAAACATACAGTTCATAAAGATTAACAATAAGAATATAACCCCCATTGTGATATAAATAGTTTTCTTTTTAAATATTTTGATTAACTCATTTTTTACTAAACTACTCAATTACATTCCCCCCTGTCTTTTCAAAAAATGCATCTTCTAGCGTTTTTTCTTCTTGTTTTGCTTCATAAATTTTTACATTGTTTTGTACTAATTCTTTAATTAAATTTGGTACCTCTTCTTTTGGTAAATTGATTTTAAATCTATTTTTATCTATTACAACTATTTCTTTTACTATATTTTTTGCATGATTTGCGTCATCTACTTCAAATAGTTGTAAGTTTTGACTTGTTTCCTTCTTAATTGCAGAAATTTCACTGGTTTCAATTACTTCTCCATTTTTGATAATACATACTTTTGTACAGAAATTGTCTAACTCTGCTAAATTGTGGCTAGAAATTAGAATTGCCATTTTCTCTTTTGTTGCCAATTCTACTAACAATTCTCTCATTTCTTTAATTCCTTCTGGGTCTAATCCATTTGTTGGCTCATCTAATATTAATAGATTTGGATTGTGTAAAATTGCTTGTGCTATTCCTAGTCTTTGCCTCATTCCCAATGAATATTTTGATACTTTATCATGAATTCTGTTTTCTAATTTTACCAATTTTACGACTTTATCAATTCTTTCTGTCGTAATTCCTTTATATAAATTGGCAACTAGTTTTAAATTTTGATATCCTGATAAATACATATACATATCTGGATTTTCAACAATGGCTCCTACTCTTTTAATCGCATGTGTAAATTCTTTTTCAATATCATAACCATTAATGGTAACTTTTCCACTGGTTATGCTTTGTAAGCCTAGAATTAGTTTTATGGTTGTTGTTTTTCCTGCACCATTTGGTCCAATAAATCCTAAAATGTCGCCTTCTTTTATTTCTAAAGAAACATTTTTTAGGATATTTCTTTTTCCAAAGTTTTTGCATAGTTTTTCACATTTTAATATGGTTTCCATATTCATCCTCCTTTTGTTTTTTCTTCATTCTAGCATATATGTATTGCAATTACTATTGATTTTTTCTTAATACTTTATGAATATTTTTTAATTTTTCTTAAGAATTTCTTATATATAACAATAAGGACATACCTAATATCATTAAATTAAAGATTACAGTTCTGAATAAAAATTATTAACCCAAAGTCATATTATTATATTTTATGAGATTAAATGTGCTAGTGAAAGAATATTACAAATTCTTATATTATCAAGTAGGAGAATCTCAGACTTGCTGTGAGAGGTGCCTGCTTTATAATATTAGAATTTGTATATTCTGCAACGCCAGCCATTTAATGAATAAAATATAATAATATGACTTTGGGTTTTATAAAAATATTTAAAAGACTGTAATCTTTAATTTAATAACATTAGGTATGTCCCTTTGATTATTTTCTATATTTCATTTCTTCTGGTTCTATTTTAAATAACTCTTTAACACTAAACCAGCTTTTCTTTTCCTTAAATTCCATATCCCACATCACTTCTAAATATGCTTTGCAGATATAGTACAAGTTTTCACATTTTAATAAATATTCTATATCTTCATCTTCTTGATGTGTTTCTTTTAATTTATTTACAATTTGGATTGGAATACCAAATGCTACTGCATAAATTAAATATTCGTCCCATAATTTTATATAATTAATTTGTTCATCTTTTATCAAGCTATATTCTGAAATTTTATATTTTATTTCTTGTAATGCATAATAGTCGTTTAATGCTTCTTTACTATGTTTTGTCATCAAATTGTCTGTTCTCACAATTAAAAGTGCCATTCCTATCATAAAAATGTCTAAACAAATATATCTATTTGGTGCTATCATGTAGACAATTCCTATAAAAATAGCCATAAATATCATTATCATTAAACTCATAGAAACAATTTTTTTACCACTAAACTTTTCTGCTTGACTTTTAATTAGTTTTTTTAGTAATACAATCGCAAATAAAAACAGATGAATGATAAGTGCTACTACTGGTAATATAATAATAACACCTATTGCTACAAATCCCAATATAAATAATGTGGATTCATATATATGAATATTTAATCCATTGTTTGTAATATGAACAACTGCCATAATGCAAACAATAATTAACAAAATAATATTGGCTTTTCTTATAAATCCTGGTACAGATTTTATATTTGCTCCTATTGAATTTAATTTGTTTTGTGTCAATCTATCTAGTTGTTTTATATGTTTTAAAAAATCTTTTCTTCTAGATATTTCTTTTAATTTTTCTATTAAATCAATTTCTTCTTGCTCATAATAACCAAATAACCAACTTAATACATATCTTTCGATTTCATCTAATTTGCTTATATCTGCATTGGAATTTCTGGAAATCATATATGTATAGTTTTCTTTTCCTTTCATTGTTGGTCTCATTTCCATATTTAATACATCTTTTTGAATTAGGTTTAAAACAACTGCTGTAACATCTCTTGATAAAACTTGTCGATTATCAACAAAACAGCCTGCTACCATGGGATTATATTTTTTTAATGTTTCTAAGTCATCTGCATTTTCATAAGTATAATTATATGGTTCTTCTTTTTCAAACATAAATAATAATACTATCCAATAGATAGCTAAAAAGATACAAATTCCACCTGCTATTATATTGTTTGTATCTTTTTGTTCCTGTGTTACAATGTCATTTTCTCCATTAAAATATACTTTATCTTGGTACCAAATTGTAAGTCCTAATATGTCTATGCTTTTTTCCTCATATTCTTCTTTTTTCGTTTCAGAATTTGTGGCCTTTGTTGTTGATAAAATAAAGCAGATACTTAAACAACAAAGACATATTCCTAATATCTTTAAAATCTTTTTCATAAAATCCCCTTTTAATATTTTTTCATTAATATATTACTTTCTATACTTAATTAACTACATTTTGTTTGTTCTAATTTATGGTTTCTTATTTAATTGCTTATATACAATATCTTCTATATATTGTTTATTTTCATTTACGTTTTTTCTTATTTTTGTTCCGCTAATGGCATATTTTTCTCGATGCCTATCAACTTGTACCTCTTCTATTTTTAAATCTCTTGCAACAAATTTTCCATATGGTTCACTATTATAAAAATGCGTAACAGGAATCTCCTTTATAATATTTTTTAGATAATCCATTTGAATTTTTATACTTTCTTCATCTAAACCATATTGTGATGGCGGATTTTTTGCCAATAAAATATGTACATTGGGATAAAGTTCTTTAATCCAATTTGCTCTTTGCTCTACAGGTATATCCATAACATTTGTCTCATATACAATGACATAAAATTCGTCCATTTCTTTGATGCCTTTTTCAATTAAATACTGATGTCCTTTATGTAATGGAGCAAATTTTCCAATCGTAAATCCAACTTTCATTTTTAATCTCATTCCTTTTCACCCTTTAATTATATCACAACTACTCATTTTTTTCATATAATTTTATATGAGGTGTTTTTATGAATCCATGTGCTTTTGTTAATTTTATTTCTCTACTTGCTTGAAAATTTTTTATTAAAAATTATTCTCTTTCTATATCTTGGTCTATATTTCTACTTGTATTTCCTAAAATTACATCTCCATCACGAAGTGTCCTATATTTTATATTATGTTCATTACAATATTCTACACATTCATCTATTAATTTTGTTTCTTTATGATCTGATTTATAATGTGGTAAAATTGTATAATCAAAATAACCTAAACCTTCCCATATTGTATCTATACCATATGGATTAATATTGGGTTCATCGCATTTTACTAATCCATGTAAATCTTTTGACATTACACATATACCTGCACTATATCCT
Source organism: uncultured Clostridia bacterium (assembly GCA_944386205.1). Lineage (GTDB taxonomy): Bacteria > Bacillota > Clostridia > TANB77 > CAG-508 > CAG-269. Next base: position 3,638 of record CALXAE010000045.1, on the reverse strand, counting down.
GCATACAAATAGTTTGGATTATTTTCTAATGATTTTAAATATTCGTCAAATCCACTTAAATACATGGCTTGCCTCAAAGTAAATGTATTTCCTCCAATTGCATAAAAAGCATTAAACTCTTCTAATCTTTTTACCAATTCTTCTTTTTTATTAAAATAATCTTTTAATGATAATATTGTAACATCAAATCCTAGATCTGTTAGCTCTTCTGCATCTACTTGTATTCCTGCTGTTTTTCTTTCTCCATCTGGATAAACATCTCTTGAATTTGGTATTAAACAAATTTTATTATTATGCTCTGTAATCCATTTCTTTAATTCTTCTATTTTGTTACCTAGTTTATATGATGATAAATATAGTTTCATTTTTTACCTCCCTTTTATTTTCATTTATATTATATATTATATATGATTTCTAATATAAAAACTAGTAAATAATCAAAAAAACGAATATTTCTCTGATATTTTCATCTTTTTACTTGTGATATGGCGAAAAATGTCTTATAATAGATATAGTTTGATTATATATTAGAAAGGATAAGTTATGACACCTATAATTATTGGAATAGCTGGTGGTAGTGGATCTGGTAAAACTACCTTAGCTGAAAATTTAAAAAAAGAATTTGAAGATGAAATTACTGTACTTTGTCATGATTTTTATTATAAGCAACATGATGAACTTACTTTTGAGGAACGTCAAAAACTAAACTATGACCATCCTCTTGCTTTTGATACAGATATTTTAGTAAAACATTTACAGCTTCTAAAACAGGGAAAATCTATTAAACGTCCTGTTTACTCTTTTGTTAAACATAATAGAGAAAAAGAAACTGTTCTTGTTGAACCAAAAAAGATAATTATTGTTGAAGGTATTCTTATTTTTGAAAATGAGAAACTTAGAAATTTAATGGATATTAAAATTTTTGTTGATACAGATGCTGATATTCGTTTTATTAGACGTCTTGTTCGTGATGTTAATGAACGTGGAAGAAGTATTGATTCTGTTATTGAACAATATTGTACTACTGTTAAACCTATGCATGAACAATTTGTTGAGTATAGCAAAAAAAATGCTGATATTATTGTTCCTGAAGGTGGTAATAATAAAGTTGCTCTTAATATGATTAAAGAACAGATTAAAAATATTTTATCTACATTATAATAAAATTTTATTTTTGATTTATAAACAAAAGAAGCTACAATTTTCAGTAGCTTCTTAAAAAAACTCATTTGTTTTACACTTATCACTATTTTTTCCTTTTAAAGCATTATTATATTTAATAATTTCCATTTTTTATTACCTCCTCTTCAAATTTTGCAACATAATGTTGCAATTTTCATATAATTTTTTTAATCATCTAACCATCCCACTTCATTATCTAGTTATTCTAATTGTGTTTCTGTAAAAATACTATTTTGATATCCTACATCTTTACTTTAATTAATATTTATTTTTATATTTCAATAGATTCGATACATATCAATTTTTGTTTGTCAAAAGTTAATTTCGTAACGCTAGGTTCTTTTATCTCTATTATTTTATTATTAAATACTAGCTTCATTTCTTCATTTAATTCACACCAATTTGTTAATAGAAAACTAATTAATGCTCCATGACTTACTAAAACTATTTTCTTTCCATCATTTTCTTGTAATATTTTTTGTAAAAAAAATGTGACTCTTTCTGTTGCTTCTTCACAACTTTCTCCTTCTCTTGCCTTCCATTTTTTATCTTGTAAATATGCTTGTACTACTCCAAATGGTTTATTTTTCATCCATCTAGATAAATCTTCTAAATTTCCTAACTTTCTTTCATTTAGTCTTGAATCAATATTGATATTAATGTTATTTCTATATGCTATATATTTTGCAGTAGCTTTTGCTCTTGCATAACTACTAGACCATAAAACATCTATATTGTGTAATTCTGGACTTTCACTTAATCTTTTTGATTGTTCTTCTCCTTTTACTGATAAAATATATTTTTCGTTTATTAATTGTGCAGTATCATTAGTATTTTGGATTCCATTTTCTTTAAGTTCATCAGCATGTTTCACTAAATATATTATTGTCTTCATAATAATTAGCACACTCCTTTTATATACTATATATTCTTGTGGCAGATTTCGTTTCAAATTTGCTATTACATATTTTACATATTTTTATCATACTTTCACATCCTTATTTTATATTATATATTATTACTAGAATAAAAACTAGCGAACATGGAACAAATCTAGCTTCGCTAGACCTTTTCTCTATTTTTTAACATTGATTACATTAATTTAAGGTCTAGCAAGAAGCGTATAAGATTTGTTGCGCGAAAAATTGTGAAACAATTTTTCTGTGCAATTTTTTTTTTGCATTATAGGAAATTGCATTTCCTATAATGCAAAAAAATAACAGATAATTTCTTATCTGCTATTTATGGCTCCTTTGCGAGAGACGTTTTCGAAAAGTCTGTCACAAAAAAGTTACTTATTTCCGTTTCAAATTCAGTTATAGCAATATATTGCAAGAATTGTATGTACAAATTGGCAATTTTTTGCTACAACTGTTGTTTATAATTTAACATAAGTTTGTAACATTTGCAAGAGTCTTTAAATTATTTTTTGTAATACTTAGATTTCATTTTTTATATAACAACTTACAATTTTCTTTTAATTAAATTTATTATTATCTTTCCGCTTCTTGCTCTATACTTTTACAAGTATCTGCAATTATTACATCTCCATCACGAAGAGTCCTATATTTTATATTATTTTTGTTGCAATATTCTACTGAATCATCTATCAACTTTGTTTCTTTGTGATCAGATTTATAATGTGGAAGAAATATATAATCGAAATATCCCAATCCCTCCCATATTGTCTCTATTCCATATGGATTAATACTTGGGTCATCACAAACATCTAAGCCGTGCATATTTTTTGCAAGTACACATATTCCAGCACTATATCCCGCATATAAATAATCTGGTTTATCTTCTATTGATTTTAAATATTCATCAAACCCACTTAAATACATTGCCTGTCTTAATGCAAATGTATTTCCTCCAATTACATAAAAGGCATTAAATTCCTCTAATCTCTTACTTAATTCTTCTTTTCTATTAAAATAATCTTTTAATGAAATTACAGTAACATCAAATCCCAAGCTTTCTAAGTCCTTAACATCTGCTTGTATTCCTGTTACTTTTCTTTCTCCATCTGGAAATACATCTCTTGAATTAGGAATTAAACATATTTTATTATTATGTTCTGCAATCCATCTTTTTAGTTCTTCTGTTTTATCTCCAAGTTTATATGATGATAAATATAGTTTCATTTCTTACCTCCTATAATTTAATATATTCTTATTTCTTTCTATTGCCAAATTTCACTCCTTCTGGATCATTTTGCTCTCTATAATAATTAATATAATCTACTGTAGCTTGTGGATTTATATCAAAGTAATACTTGCAAAGTTTTCTAAATGTTAGTAAAGTATCATCATTTTCATAAAATAATAATATATCTAACATCTCATCTAATTTTCTTTCAATCTGCATATTATCACTTAGGTTATTTCTTATAATATCTTCTATTTCATCTTTTATTATAACATATCTTTGTTTATTCAAGTCTATAATATTCTTGC
>CALXAE010000044.1 GCA_944386205.1 uncultured Clostridia bacterium | reverse complement strand
AAAAATGGCAAAAAATGAAGAGAACAAACAAGAAGAATTACTACAAGAAGAAAAGAAAGAAAAAATTGAAAAAGTAAGGAAAAAAGCACATGACAAGGCAGAAGAAACAAAAAAAGAAAATAATGTTGAAGAAACAGAGGAAACAAAAAAGTTAAAAGAAGAAAAAGTTAATAATATATTGAAAAAGGCAAAAGAAAATGGAAAAATCACATATGGAGATTTAGCATCTGAATTAGATGATGTTAATCCAGACCAAATTGATAAGGTATTTGACGCTTTTGAAGAATTAGGTGTTGATTTATTGCAAGATGATATGGATGAAGAGCCAGACATTGAAGATCTAAAAGAAGTAGAAGATTTAAAATTAGATGAAATTACTGATACAAGTTATGAGGGAATTAATGTTGATGACCCTGTAAGAATGTATTTAAGAGAAATCGGAAGAATTCCGCTACTTACTTTTGACGAAGAATTAGATTTGGCTAAAAAAGTATTAAAAGGTGACGAAGATGCAAAACAGAAACTAGCAGAATCTAACTTAAGATTAGTTGTTAGTATCGCCAAAAAATATGTAGGAAGAGGTATGTTATTTTTAGACCTAATTCAAGAAGGAAATATGGGTCTAATTAAGGCTGTTGAAAAATTTGATTATACAAAAGGATTTAAATTTAGTACTTATGCTACATGGTGGATTAGACAAGCTATTACAAGAGCAATTGCTGACCAAGCAAGAACTATTAGAATACCAGTTCACATGGTAGAAACAATTAATAAATTAATCAGAACATCAAGACATTTGTTACAACAATTAGGTAGAGAGCCAACCCCAGATGAAATTGCAGCTGAAATGGAAATACCAGTTGAAAAGGTAATAGAAATACAAAAAATAGCACAAGACCCTGTATCTTTGGAAACACCAATAGGAGAAGAAGATGATAGCCATTTAGGAGATTTTATACAAGATGATGATTCTCCAGCACCACAAGATTCAGCAGCATATACAATGCTTAGAGAACAATTGGAAGAAGTTATGAATACCTTAACACCAAGAGAAGCAAAAGTATTAAAATTAAGATTTGGATTAGAAGATGGAAAATCAAGAACACTTGAAGAAGTGGGAAGAGAATTTCAAGTAACAAGAGAAAGAATTAGACAAATTGAAGCAAAGGCTTTGAGAAAGTTGAGACATCCTAGTAGGAGTAAGAAGTTGAGAGATTACATGGGATAAATTGAAAAATAATTACAATTTTGGCTACGTCAAATTTCATTTAAAACGCGGTTACATACAAAAGTATGCGCCCTTGCCTTTTAAATAAAATTTTCCTTGCCAAAATTTAATTCTTTTCCAATTTGGTTTGAATTTGAAATTGAATTTAAAATTGAAATAGAATGAACATTGGAGGAAGATATGGAGCAGTTAGCTGAATTTTGGGGAAGAGTAACATCTATACAAATTATAGACATTGTGATTGCTATTGGAATTATTGTGTTTTTTAGAATATTGAGTGGTACATTTTCCTATATGATAATTAGAGTTTTTAAAATAAAAAGTAAGACGGCCAAAGAAATTAAAGAAAGTGCTTTCTTTAAACCATTAAAAGTATTTTTCATTATTTTAGGAATTTATTTAGCCGTTGTATTTTTAAGAGGACCATTACAAATCAATAGCCAAGTCATGGACATTGTTACAAAGGCATTTAAAATTATTAGTGTAATAGAAATAGCAGTAGGATTAGCAAATAGCTTTACTTCAAAAACAATCTTAGGAAAAAAATTGAGAAAAAGCTTAAGCTCAAAAATGGATGATACGGTATTTGAATTTGTATTAAAAATTACAAGAGTACTGATTTATGTAATTGCTATCTTTTTAGTGTTAGCAATATTGGAAATTAATTTAACAGGACTAATTGCAGGTTTAGGATTAGGCGGTGTTATTGTAACCCTTGCAGCACAAGATACAGCTAAAAACCTATTTGGAGGGCTAGTTATTTTTATTGACAAACCATTCGTTGTTGGCGATTGGATTGAAATGGATGCTTATGAAGGAACAATAGAAGATATTACTTTTAGGACTACCAGAATTAGAACTTTTGAAAATGCGCTAGTAAATATTCCAAATGCGATTATTGCAGATGCTTCTGTTACTAATTGGAGCAAAATGGAAAAACGAAGATATAAAACAAATTTATGCGTAGAATTAAATACACCATTAGAAAAATTACAGTTATTAAAAACAAGAATAGAAAATATGTTACAAGAAAGAGAAAGTGTGTATGATGATTCTATTATTGTAAAATTTGATCAAATAACAGATAATGGAATGAATATATTAATTTATACATATACAAATTCAGTTGATTATTCGAGCTATTTGAAAGAAGTTGAGGATATTAATATAAAAATCATGAAAATCTTAAAAGAAGAAAATATCGAATTGGCTTATGATACCAAAACAGTATTTGTGAAAAATTAGAACTACACGAACCAGTGTAGTTTTTTTACATTATAGGAAATTACATTTCCTATAATGTAAAAAATAAAAAATGCACAGAAAAATTGTTTCACAATTTTTCGCGCAACAAATCTTATACGCTTTTGGCTAGACCTTAAATTAATATAGTAAATGTTAAAAAGTAGAGAAAAGGTCTAGCAAAGCTAGATTTGTTGAATAAGAAACAATATAAATAAATTTTTTTCACAATATAGACATAAAACCTATGTATAATGTATAATAAATAGGAAAGGAATGATAGTCGATATGTTAAATAACTGTATTTTAGTTGTAGATGATGAACAAAGAATGAGAAAATTAATTAAGGATTTCTTAGCAGCAAAAGGGTATAGTATATTGGAAGCAGAAGATGGAGAAAAAGGATTAGAAGTTTTTGAGGAAAATAAAAACAAAATTAGTTTAATTTTGCTGGATGTCATGATGCCAAAATTAGATGGATGGTCAGTTTTAAGACAAATTCGACAAGAATCAAAAGTGCCTATTATCATGTTAACTGCAAGAGGAGAAGAACAAGATGAATTGTTTGGCTTTGAATTAGGTGTTGATGAATATATTTCAAAACCATTTAGCCCTAAAATTTTAGTAGCACGTGTAGAAGCGATACTAAAAAGAACTAACCAAGACGAAAAAGAAATCAAAGATTATGGCGGAATTGAGATTGATAAAGAAGGAAGAACTGTAAAAGTTGATGGAAAACCAATTGAATTAAGCTTAAGAGAATATGAACTTTTAACATATTTAGTAGAAAATGAAAATATCGCTTTATCAAGAGATAAAATATTAAACAATGTATGGAATTATGATTATTATGGGGATTCCAGAACCATCGATAGCCATATTAAGAAAATTAGACATAAATTAGGAAAAAAAGGAAAATATATTCAAACAATGCGAGGCGTAGGATATAAATTTGAGGTAAAGTAAAATGGGAAAAATGAATAAAATAAGAAAGGCATTAAAATCTGTAAGAGTCAAATTATTTTTGATGTTATCACTGGTTATACTATTAATTATTGTTTTTCTAATCTTAGTAAATAATTTTGTGTTTGGACAGTTTTATTTATATAGTAAGACAAAGGATTTAAAAGAAGTATATGAAGCTATAAATAATTATTACAATAATCCAACAGATATTGATATCAATTCTGAATTAGAAAAATTAGCTATCAATAACAATTTTGATATTTTAATAAAAGATGATGATGATATCAATGTATTTACTTCTAACAAGGATTTTTTGTCAACCTTTGGTGAAATGAATGCAATGACAAATGCCATAAATGCAGGAGAATTAATAGAGGAAAATGATAAATATATTATTAGAAGATTAAGAGAAAATAAAACTGGAATTTCTTATATTTTATTGTCTGCTAAATTAGATAATAATTATTTATTATATATTAGAATACCTGTATCATCAATAGAAGAAAGTGTAAAAATATCTAATAATTTCCTATATTTAATAGCAGGATTTACAATTTTAATATCAGCAGTTATCGTAAACTTTGTTAGTAGAAAATTTACAGAACCAATATTAGAATTAAACACAATTGCAAAAAATATGGCAAATTTAGATTTTAGCCACAAATATCGAATAACTGATGCAGATGACGAAATTAACAACTTAGGAAAAAGCATCAACCAAATGTCAGATAAATTGGAAAGTACCATAAAGCAATTAAGAAGTACTAATATCGAACTAGAAAGAGATATAGAAGAAAAATCTAAAATCGACGAAATGAGAAAAAGTTTTATATCAGATGTATCACATGAATTAAAAACACCAATTGCCTTAATACAGGGATATAGTGAAGGTTTGTTGGAGAATGTTAATACGGATGATGAAAGTAGAAAATTTTATGCAGAAGTCATTCTAGACGAAACGAATAAAATGGACAAATTGGTAAAACAATTATTAGAATTAATGAAACTAGAATATGGAAAAAGAGAATTTTCAGATAAGGAATTTAATATTGTAGAATTAGAAAAAGAAGTTATCAGAAAATCAAAAGTAATGCTAGATGAAAAGCAAGTAGAAGTAGAATTGATATCTCTGGATGAAATTAATGTAATTGCAGATGACTTCTACATTGAGCAGGTTATCACAAACTATTTAACAAATGCGATTAAACATGTGGAAGAAAGAAATGGAAACAAACGTATTGTTATAGAAAATAGTGTTAATATTGAAAAGAATAAAGTAAGAATTAAAGTATTTAACACAGGTATTAACATCAAAGAAGAGGATATGACTAGAATTTGGAACCGTTTTTATAAAGTTGATGAATCTAGAAATCGTGCAGATGGTGGCACAGGTATCGGTTTATCTTTTGTAAAAGCAATTATGACAAATTACAAAAATGATTATGGTATTATTAATAAAGATGATGGTGTTGAATTTTATTTTGAATTAGACTTAAAGATTTAAAACTTTAAGTCTTTTTTGTCGAATTTTGCGATGAAAAATTCTTTACAAATGGAAAAAAATGTATTATTATATATATATAACATGTTACATTTATTTTTATATCAAGATTTGCAAATCAAAAAATTCATTAAAAAATTGATTCAAACAATTATTTTCAAAAAAATTGATTCAAAAATTTTATATGAATAAAACAAAATCAATATAATTTAAAAGATTTTTCATAAGGAGAGATGCCTATTTTTGTATATACAACAAAATTTATCAATATCATTTCTTTCATGATTTCTATTATTATATATTTGTTCATAAATCTATGTATCAACCATGTGGATATTCCTATCAATAAAGTTCAATTTAAGGCAGACTTTACTGTACAAGAAGATATAACACAAAAAGACCAACTTTCTTCAAATTATCTGGAAGAAAATGAGGCATGGTATATACAAATTGACAAAATAGAATTAAAAGCACCTATTCAGGAGGGAACCACCCAACAAATTATGGAGGATTTTGTTGGACATTTTGAAGAAAGTTCAAAAGATTTTGGAAATGTATGTTTAGCGGCACATAACAGAGGATATAAAAATAACTATTTTAGCCGTATTAAAGAATTGCAGGAAGGAGATGAAATAAGGTACAAATATAAAAATATAGAAAAAACATATATCGTAACAAAACATGAGATTATAGAAAATACAGATTGGAGCAATTTAGAAAAAACAGAAGAAAATAAAATCACATTAATAACGTGTGTAGAAAATGAACCAGAATACAGAAGATGCATACAAGGAATTGAAAAATAAATAATAAAAGGATGTGAAAATAATTTGTATAAAATAAAAAAAGGAATAAAAATCCTATTAATGATTTTTGTAATAACATGCATGAGCTTTTTGAACTTTACCAATGCAGTTGCTGCAAGTAATTTGGATACAGCAAATATTCAATCATTGGGAGACTGTGGACAATTATTAAAGTATAGAGGAAGTATCGTAATCACATATTATGCAGGATATACATATGAAGGGAATACATACCCAGCATACTGCTTGGACAAAACAAAAAATGGTGTATCTAATACAAATCCAGAATATACGGTTTCGGTAGAAGAAGCCATAAAAGATGTGAACTTATGGAAAATAATTATAAATGGATATCCATATAAAAGTATAGAGGAATTAGGTGTTGCAAATAAAGAAGAAGCTTTTACAGCAACCAAACAAGCGATTTATACCTACATACATGGAAATCAATTAAGTGATTATGAAGCAATTGGAGAAGCAGGACAAAGAACATTAAATGCTTTATATAAAATTGTAAATGATGCAAATCAGTCTAGTGAAGTTCAAATATCAAATAGAGTAGATATTCAAAAACTTCAAGAAAACTGGGAACAAGATATTGCTATGCCTGATTATGTTTCTAAAACCTATCAAGTAAGCAGTAATACGAATATAAACAATTATAAAGTAAATGTAACAAATGTGAATAATGAACCAATAGAAGGTATTAAAATTACAGATGAAAGTAATAATGAAAAATCAGAATTTGCACCAAATGAAAAATTTAAAATTTGTATTCCGATAAAAAGTATGACAGAAGATAAAACAATAAATATTCATATCGAAACAAAAATTGAAACAAAACCAGTATTGTATGGAAGGGCTACTAGTTCAGATTTACAAGATTATGCTTTAACAGGAGCAACATATGAAGACGGAACAGGTAACATCCAGGATACATATACCAAAAATACAACAAAACTTAAAATTATTAAACAAGATGAGGAAACAGAAGAAAAATTACAAGGTGTAGAATTTCAATTACTAGATGAAAACAAAAATGTACTATATACCAATTTGCAAACAGATAGTAACGGAATGGTAAAAATTGATAACTTGGTGCCAGGAAAATATTATATTAGAGAAACAAGAACGGCTAGTGGGTATGAGTTATATGAGGATTTAATTGAAGTGAATTTAGAATTAAATGAAGAAATGACGGTTACGGTAAATAATAATAAAGAGGAGGAACCTGAAGTTGAAACGACAACAGATAATAAAGAGGTTTCAATCAAAAGGATTTTACCAGTAACTGGTATGTAGCATAAAAAGGAAACTTTAAAAGTTTCCTTTTTTGTGAATTGAAAGATAAAGTTATAAAACTATTGAATTAAAAAATAAACTTTGATAGAATAGAATAAAAATAAAAGGAAAATAATAAAGCAAAAGGGAGCGGTTTTATTCATGTTTTCACAGATAATTGTATTAGTTATATTAATCTTATTAAATGCGTATTTCGCGGCAAGTGAAATTGCTTTTATTTCTTTAAATGATGCAAAAATAGAAAAACAGGCGAAAGAAGGAAATAAAAAGGCAAAGCAAATTGAAAAAATGTTAAAAGAACCAAGTAAGTTTTTGGCAACTATTCAAATAGGAATTACATTGGCAGGGTTTTTATCAAGTGCGTTTGCTTCAGATACCTTTGCAGATATGTTAGCACCAGTGCTAAATACTTGGATTCCAGCAGTTAGCATAGGTGTTTGGAAAAGCATTTCAATTATTTTAATTACTATCATATTATCTTTCTTCACATTAGTGTTTGGAGAATTGGTACCAAAACGATTAGCCATGAAGCATTATGAAAAAATTGCTTTTGGAACAATTGGTGTTATTAGGGGAATTTCAATTGTAACAGCACCATTTGTAAAATTATTAACAGTTGTAACAAATGGTATTTCTAAAATATTCGGCGTTGGAGAAAATGAAGAGGAAACGGTAACAGAAGAAGAAATTAAAATGATGATAGACCAAGGAGAAGAAAAAGGAACCATTAAAGAAGAGGAAAAAGAATTAATCAATAATGTGTTTGAATTTAATGATATTACCGTATCTGAAATAATGCGTCATAGAAAAGATATTTTTGCAGTAGATATCAATATTAGTACTGAAGAATTGTTAGATGAATTATCTCAAGAAGAGTATCGATATAGCCGAATACCTGTATATGATGAAACGATTGATGAAATTAAAGGTATTTTATATGTAAAAGATGTGTTAAAAAACATTAATAAAAAGAATTTCAAGGTAAAAAATGTTGTAAAAGATGCATATTTTATCTCACAAAATCGATTAATCAATGAAGTTTTTAAAGAGTTACAAAAAAATAAAATGCAAATAGCAATTATTGTAGATGAATATGGAGGAACCGCAGGATTAATCACGATGGAAGATATATTAGAAGAACTTGTAGGAGACATCTATGATGAATATGATAAAGAAGAAAAAGAGTATGAAAAAATTGACGAAAACACATATATATTAGCAGGAAGTTTACCAATATATGATGTTAACAAGTTATTAAATGCGGGAATACCAGAAGGAGATTATGATACCATCTCAGGATTTTTACAAGAAGAATTAGGAAGAATTCCAGAGGATGAAGAAAAACCAGTAATTGAAACAGATAGAGTAACTTATAAAATAGAAGAATATGAAGATAAAAGGATATTAAAAGTAAAAGCGTGTAAAAATAATAAGATAGAGACTGAAGAAGAAATAGAAAATGAAAAATAAGGTAGGGAATTTATATGAAGAAAAAATATATAATCATATTAGTAATTGTATTGTTAATTATCATAGCTATTGCAGGATGGTTTATTTATGGACAGATAGAACAAAGTGGAAGAGAATATGAAATAGAACAAATTGCGAATGAAAATTATCAATATTTTATTTTAAGACAAGATGGAAAATATGGTGTATTAAATAGAACAGGAGATATTGTGGTAGAACCAGAATACACAAATATTATTATACCAAATCCAGAAAAGGCAGTTTTCATATGCTATGATGAAAGTAATAACACAACTATATTTAATCAAAACCATGAACAAATATTAACAGGATATAGTCAAATACAACCAATTCGTCTAAAAAATGTAGCAAGTGATTTAATGTATGAAAAAAATATGGTGACATATGTTCAAGATGAAAAAATGGGATTAATGAATTTAGAAGGAGAAATATTAGCAGATCCAATTTATGAAACAATCGAGGCTTTACCATATAAAGAAGGAGAATTATTGGTAACATTAGAGGGAAAAGTTGGTGTTATGAACAATAAGGGAAATTATTTGGTAGAACCAGAATATGATCAAATAACAGTAGATAACTATACAACAGAAGAAAATGGTTATAGATATGCAGGATATATTGTTTCAAACACAACAGATGAAGGATATCGCTATGGTTATGTCAATGTAGATGGAAATATGATATTACAACCAGAGTATACAGAAGTTTCTAGAATTATTGATATTCAAGATAATAACAATATATATCTTATTGTAGCTCAAAATGGACAATATGGAATGTTTAAAAATCAAGAACAAATTATAGGAAATGAATATCAATCAATTTCATATAATAGCGAAAACAATACATTAACATTAGAAAAAACAAAAAGATTTGGAGTAGCAACATTAGATGGAAACATTATTATACCAGTGGAATTTTCACAAATAGATACGACAGGAAGGTATATATATGCAACAAATACAGAAGGAACAGTTAGTGTGTATCAACAAGATGGAACCCCAGCTGAAATAGACAGTAATGTATATATATTAGATACAGATAGTGAAAATTATCAAATAAAAATCGATACTGCACAAGGGTCTGCATATAGTATATTAAATCAATCAGGAGATCAAATTACAACTACAAATTATACTTATATAAATTACCTATATGATAACTATTTTATAGTTTCAGTAAGTGGTGGAAAAGTAGGAGTTATTAATGATAAAGAAGAGCCAGTTATACCAATACAATATGATGCGATAGAAAAATTAGATGGAACAGATTACATTGTTACAAGATTATCAGAAAATACTTCAACACAATTATATGATAAAAACTTTAATCAGTTATGTGACATGGCAAATGCAATTGTGGATACAGAAGATACTTATGTAAAAGTTTATAATGATACAGAAACAAAATATTTTGACTTAGAAGGAAATGAGATACAAAATACAGATGCATTACCAAATAATCAAATTTATGCAAAAGCACAAGATGGTAGATGGGGATTTGTAGATAAATCTGGAAATGTTGTTGTAGATTATATCTATGATAAAGCAACAGACTTAAATGCTTATGGTTATGCAGGAATTTTATTAGATGGAAAATGGGGTGTTGTTAACTCACAGGGAGAGGTGATTGTAGAACCAACTTATACATTTAATGCGAAAACAGAACCTGAATTTATTAAGGAATATTATAAAGTAGAATACGGATATGGAGAGTTCTATTTTACAAAATAGAAAAATAATAAAAAAGTTATAAAAGTTATATTTTACAGTTATACATTTTTTAATTATTATAAAGTTATATTATCATATTTTATTTATTAAATGGCTGGCGTTACAGAATAAAATATGATAATATAACTTTATTTTCTATATTAATAACTAACTATAAAATATAACTTTTATAGCTTTTTTTTATTACAAAAATTGATTTTCTTCAAATGATTGTACACAAATAATAATCATAAAATAAAAACATAATAACACCAATCTAAATGATTAAAAATAGTATAATAGGAAATACTATTTAAAATCTAAAAAGGAAAAAGGTGGAATTGTGAAAATAGGAATTGCTTTATCAGGTGGTGGAACAAGAGGCATTGCTCATGCAGGTGTATTAAAAGCATTAGAGGAAAATAATATAAAAATAAGTGCGATTGGTGGAACTAGTTCAGGTGCATTAATTGCAGGGCTATATGTTTTGGGATATGCACCAGAGGAGATTTTGAATTTATTTAAAAAACATGCAAAAGAAATTGTTGGTGTAGGGATAAATCCAATGATTGCAAGAATGAAAAATATCATCAGAAGAGAAAACACTGGATTTAGAAGAGGAGAAGATATTGAAAAATTATTTGATCAATTGGCACAAGATAAAGGGATAGAAACTATTTCAGAGATTACAAAAATGCCAATAGCAATACCAACAGTTGATATAAAAAATGGAAAAGAATATATTTTCACTAATCATATTCCAAATGAAACGAGTGTGTATAAAAAATATATAGGAGATATTAGTGTGGGGAAAGCTTTAAGAGCAACTAGTAGTTTTCCAGCAGTATTTTGTCCATGTGATTTTGAAGAACATAAATTTTTAGATGGTGGTGCACTAAATAATGTACCTGTTATGGAAGTAAAAAAACAGGGAATGGATAGAGTATTAGCAGTCAATTTTAAAGCAGATGAAATAACAGATACAAGTAATTATTTAGATATTGCTATGAGAGCAATAGATTTGATGGGAAGTAAAATTGCAGAAGAAAATGTAAAACAGAGTGATTATGTCATAACGATTTGTACAGACAAGACAGGCTTGCTGGATATAGAAAAATTAGATAGCTGTTATCAATATGGATATAGAACAACAATAGAGCAGATAAACAAAATTAAAGAAATAATCGAAGAGGAATAGCATATAATAACATATAATATAATCAGAAAGGAATAAATATAAAAATGAAAATAAGATATTTTGATAATGCAGCAACAACAAAGATAAAAAAAGAAGTGCTTGACAAAATGTTTCCTTACCTGACAGAGGAATATGGAAATCCCTCTTCACTGTACACATTGGGAAGAAGAGCGAGAGTGGCAGTAGAAGAGGCAAGGAGAAAAGTAGCGGAATTAATAAATTGTGATAAAAATGAAATCTATTTTACAGGTGGAGGAACAGAAAGTGACAATACAGCATTAAAGGGAATTATGACTTTAGAAGAAAACAAAGGAAAGCATATGATAACGACTAAAATTGAGCATCCTGCAATTTTAAATACTTGTAAAACATTAAAGGAAATGGGAACAAAGGTTACGTATTTAAACGTAAATGAAGAGGGAATGATAAACTTAGAAGAACTTAAAAATTCGATAACAGATGAAACTGTACTCATCAGTATCATGTTCGCAAATAATGAAATTGGGACGATACAACCAATAAAAGAAATTGGGGAGATAACACATAAGAGAGGCATCATTTTTCATACAGATGCAGTTCAAGCTTGTGGAAATGTTGCAATAGATGTAAAAAATATGCATATAGATATGCTATCTTTATCAGGACATAAAATAGGAGCACCAAAAGGAATAGGTGCCTTATATGTCAATAAAAATATAGAATTTAAAAATTTGATTGATGGCGGACATCAAGAAAGAAATAAACGAGCAGGAACAGAAAATGTGGCAGGAATGGTTGGATTAGGGGAAGCCTGCAAAATAGCAAAAAACAGTTTAGAAGACCATACAGCAAAATTAAAAATGCTAAGAGACTATTTCTTTTCTGAAATCAAAGAAAGACTTGAAAATGTAAAAATAAATGGTAGTATAGAACAACGATTACCAGGAAATAGTAATATATCTTTTAAAGATGTTAATGGTAGTGAATTACTGATGAAACTAGATGAAAAAGGTATATGTGCTTCAGCAGGAAGTGCCTGTTCATCAGGAAGCAGTATGCCTTCACATGTTTTGACTGCAATTGGACTTACAAGTGAGTATGCAGAAGGAACATTAAGAGTTACGTTTGGAGATGAGAATACGAAAGAAGATGTAGATTATTTGGTAGACGCAATTGTAAATATTGTTGAAGAAAGAAATTAAAAAAATGTGCTTGTTAAGGGATAAATATATCCTTTAGCAAACACGTCTTATATTTAATGAGTTGTGCTACCTAAAATCGCTAAACTTGTTTTGATACCATCAACGGCAGCGGACATGATACCGCCTGCATATCCTGCACCTTCTCCACAAGGATAAATCCCATCGATATTTGCAATAAAATGCTCATTTCTTGGAATTTTAACAGGAGAAGAACTTCTAGTTTCAACACCAGTCAAAATGCTATCAGGACTAGCAAATCCTTTTAATTTATTATCAAAGTATAAAATGCCTTCTTTTAATGTAGAAGATACGAAATCAGGCAGAATTTCATTCAAGTTTGATAAGGTTGTGCCAGGTAAATAAGAAGGCTTAACAGAACCAATGGTAGAAGATTTTTGATTATGTAAAAAGTCTTCTACTTTTTGAATAGGTGCAAAATAATTTGAACCACCTAAAACAAAGGCTTTTTCTTCTAAATCTTTTTGAAAATAGATACCAGCCAAAGGAGAAGTATCTAAAAAATCTTCAGGTGTTACATTTACAAGTAATGCAGAATTTGCATTTGTTCCATTTCGTAAATAATTACTCATACCATTTGT
>CALXAE010000043.1 GCA_944386205.1 uncultured Clostridia bacterium | reverse complement strand
AAAAAATGTTTTAAATTACTATGTTTTATATAAGAGCAGTTGCCATTCTAGTTACTTTTTTATAAGTAATGGAGGAATGAACAAATGCAATTAAAACAAAAAGCATTAAATTTGAAATTAAAATTATCTAGTATAGCAATACCATTTATGGTAATGTTGTTAAATGTTAAAACTTATGCAGCATCAACAATAGGAACACAAGAGGTTGAAACAGCTACACAAAATATAAGAGATGCAGTGATAAAATTAGCAATGCCAGTTGGAAGCGTGCTTATGTTCGTAAGTATTGTTATTATTGCAATTAAATTAATTGTAAATGCCAATAATCCAAATAAGAGATCAGAAGGAATTGGTGGACTTGCTTGGGTAGCAGCTGGATTTATGTTATTATCTCTTGCTTTAATTGTTTCAGGAATAGTATTAAGTGTAGCAACAAATGGCTCTGGAGCAATGGTAGGTGGAGGAGAAACAGTTTAGGAGGAAATATAGATGAGAATATATAAAGTACCTTATGCTTTTAACCATGAAGAAAAAGTATTCGGAGGTTATTTATCTTTAAGACAAGCAATATATCTGATATTTGGAGCGTTATCAGTAGGAATATTTTTTATACCGTTAATTAATATATTTATAAAGTCATTATTATTCCTACTAATTGCTACAATGTTTGTACTATTTGCATTTCTAAAGATAGATGAAACTTATGCAGATAAATATTTTATTTACATCATAAAATTCCTATTTAGAAAAAAACAATTAATATTAGAGAAAGGTAAGGAAGAATAATGATAATTACAATATTTTTTGCAATAGCAAGTATTTCGCTAATAATATTTGTACCAATATATTTAAAGAAAAAGAATAATTTATACAAATATAAACCACAGGAAAAAATGAGCTTAAAGAAACAAAAGAAAACAATAAAAAATATCTGGGAACTTGGAGATTTTGCAAATTCTATTTTCTGGGTAAGCAATAAATATGTAATGATTATAGAGCTTGGAAGTATTGAGTATAAACTTATGAATGATGAAGAACAGGATAATATTGATAATAACCTAATGAAAATATCAAAGACATTTAAAAATCAAGTTCAATTTTTTAGTACCATAGAGAAGATAGATACAAGTTACAAAGTAGAAGAAATTAGAAATAATATAAATAAACAAAAGAATAGCAATATTAAAGAATATGGAGAAAGCATAATAGAATATTTAGAAAATATTATGCAAGAAGAAAATTTATATGTTAGAAAAAATTATTTAATTATTGAATCAAAAGAGCCATATAATAAGGCTTTAATCGAACTCAAAGAGTTTTATGATGATTTAAAATATAATTTAACACTTATAAAAATAAAGACAACATTGATAGACGAACTTGATACAATAGAGCTTATTTATAGAGAATTAAACAAAGGAGATAGTGAAAAAATAAGAAAAATAATACAGGAAGGAGGTATGGAGTTCTATGTTAAGTCAAAGAGTAAAGCATAAAAAAGGTGAAAAGAAAATATCTTTAGAAAAAGCTAAAAAAAGAGAAAATAAAAGAAAAAAAGATAATATTTTTGATAAAATGCCAAACCTAATTGAACTAATGATTCCTGACTGCGTAGATGAAAAAAGAGATTATATTGTTCTAGGAGATAATAAGTATTCTAGGAATTTTGTAATCTCTACATATCCAAATAAAATATTTTTAGGCTGGCTAGATAGAATATTCTCACTTCTTGGAGATGTTTCATTAAGTATTATGATTAGACCTACAGATCAAGATACTGTTGTAAGGCAATTAAATAAAAAGGTTACAATACTAGAGTCTGAAAAGCAGACTTATGAAAATAAAGGAACTATTGATTTAATACATCCAATACAAAAAATGATTTACGATTATGATGAAATCAGAAATTTAGTACAAACATATAATGATAAATTATTTTTTGTAAGTATTTTCTTTAGAATAAATGCCACAAATTTAGAAGAATTAAATACAAAAAGTAATTTACTAAAAAGTGAGTTTGCAAAATTATCTGCAAAAGCAAGATGTTTAAATTTTAGACAATTTGAAGGATTAAGAGCCAACCTTCCATTTGATACTTCTAACATTATAGATTATGAAAGAAATGTTACAAGTGAAGGACTAGCTACAATGTTTCCTATTGCTAATTCTAATACAGAATCAAATGTAAATGGTGTGCCAATAGGAAGAAACTATTTTACTGGACTTCCTGTTTATCTAAACACTTTTGATAAAAGTTTAACAAATCCTCATATTGTTATTTTAGGAATTACAGGTGCTGGTAAATCAGTAACAATGGATACACTATCATCAAGAAGTTTAGTAACTAGAAACACACAATCAGCAATTTTAGACATTGAAGGTGAGTATGTAAAAAGAACAGAAAGTCTTGGTGGTAGAGTTATAAAAATAAAGCAAGGAATGAGTGCTGGAATTAACTTATTTGATATAGATGTAGAAATAGATGAAAATGGAATGGAAAAGGTTAATATCTTAAATAAAGTAGCAGAAATAAGAGCCATTTTATCTGCTATTATGAGAAATTATATGGATAGAAGTTTAAATGCAAAAGAATTAGTCGATATAGAAGAAAGTGTAATTGAAACATACAAAGAAAAAGGAATTACAACAAATAAAGAAAGCATTTATGAAAAAGAAGGAGGAAAAATAGGAGAAAAACTTACACTTGGAAAAATAAGAAAAAAGATGCCAACACTTTCAGATTTTCAAAGAATATTAACAACAAAAAAGAACTCAAAAGAATTAGCTGAAATTTTATCTGGCTTTTTAAAGGGAAAGTCTTTAGGAATGTTCGACTGTCAAAGCAATATCAATGTAAATGATGTTTATATAGATTTTGACATATCAGAAATAACAGATGAAGTAACTAGATTTTATGCCTCAATGGTAATTACTACATGGATAACTGAAAAATATATGAAAAGGTCAGAAATATACGAAGAAAAAAGTGTATATGTAGATGAAGCTTGGGTGATTTTAAAACACAAAGAAACAGCAGATTTTATCGAACAGCTTGCTCGTAGAGCAAGAAAAAGGGGAGTAAGGCTTGTACTAGCAAGCCAGAATACGGAAGAATTTACTTCGACATCTCAAGGAAGAGCCACACTTAACTCTTGTGGTACAGCTATTATAATGAAACAATCACCAATGAGTGTAGATAAAGTAATAGAATTTTTTAAACTTTCAAAAGGTACTCGTGATTTTTTGTTACAGGCAAGAAAAGGTGAAGCAATCTTATATATGGAGGGAAAAGTATCAGCAATTACAATAGAGGTGTTAGAAAAAGAAAAAGAGATGATTAAGGTGTAAAGGAGGTAAAAAGTGAATATATCTAAAAAGATTATTTCAAGTATTTTAATTATACTTGTTTTTTTTAGCTTATTAATTCCTAATACATCACAAGCAAGTATTTTTGATGATGACGAAGATGAAGCACAAAGTGAAATTGAAGAAACAATCGACAATGATGATGGAGGCTTGTTTGAAAAAATTATTGCAAAGCTAATTGGTGGAATTGCAGCTACAATATTTGATCTAACGACCAATGAAGATTTTGGTATGGGCTTCAAAAACTATGATGAGCTAATCTTTGCTAAAGATGCAACAGTTATTTCACCATTTACAGATGAACAATGGGATTCAATGATGGACTGGTACAAAATAATGTCTTCTATTGCAGGAAGTATTATTTTCATTGCAGTAGTTGTGGTAGCATACAAAATGATAATTAGTGGATATAGTGCTGAACATAGAACAGAAGCCAAAGACAGTATTATGAGATTATTTTTCGGAGCAGTTGCTATTGTGTTTGCACCATTGTTTGTCAAGTTCTTGCTATTTTTGAATAATAATCTTGTTCACATGATAGTAGGATATGCTAATGGAAGTTTAGATGAGTTACTAGGTAATGGGGTAGTTACTAATATTCAAACTGGTAATGCTATTGCAACAGCTATTGTTATAGCATTATTTGCTTATCTATTCTTTAAACTAAATGTAAAATTTATAATTAGACAATTTACAATTTTAGTATTTTTACTATTTACTCCAGTAGTAGCAGTAATGTGGATGCTAAATAAACGAACGATTGGAGCAGCAATATGGTTTGGGC
The DNA here is from genome assembly GCA_944386205.1 of uncultured Clostridia bacterium. Lineage (GTDB taxonomy): Bacteria > Bacillota > Clostridia > TANB77 > CAG-508 > CAG-269. The sequence continues at coordinate 9,684 of CALXAE010000043.1, read as the reverse complement.
AAATTTTAATAAATGTATTTATGCAGTTTATCTATGCTTTTTTATTTTTAATTTATATGGAATTTCTACCTCAAAGTGGGGGCTGGGCTACATCAATTTTATGGGCAATGATGATTCTTCCAATCGCAGATGCTTTACAAAATACATTACAAGACCTTGTATCTCGTATAGCTGGTGTAAATAATGATGAACTAGCAAATAGAGGAATTGGTATGGCAGGAGCTATGGCATATAGTATAAAAACTATTGCATATCAATTCAAAGGTTCAGAATCTCAAGTAAATAATAACAGTAATCAGACAAGTTTATTAGGAAGAATATTTAACAATAATGAAACTAGCCAAATTACTCCAATGAAAACAAATCCTATGGAAACTAATAAAATGAATACAACACCAATGAATAGCTTAAATACAGAAAGTGAACAAGGAAAAGAAAATAGTAATAATCTTCAAAAAGAAGAAACAAGCAAAAAGAATAGTAATATAACAAATATGAGTAGAAAAGCTTTCAACACAGGTAAGGAGTTTTTAAATATGGGTATGTATATGGCTGAAGGAAGAAATTTTGATACCAGAAGAAATTACAATAGAAATAATGTAAATGATACTAGAAAAGAAGACTTTAAGAAAAAAGATAATGAGAACAGTACAATTATAAATATACAAGAGGATGATGAAGTATGATAAAGAAGAAAGCCAAAAACTTCTTAAAGAAAAAAATAAAAACAGCAATCATTCTAATATTAAAGCCTTTAATTGTACCGATTATCATTATATCAATTATATTTCTTTTCGTTTGCTATATAACAGACATATTATATTTAGGAGATAAACATAAGGATAAAGTAGATATGAAAGAAGAAGTTAAATACTATTATGCAGATGAAGAATATACAGAAGAAGATAGTAAAACATTTTTTGAAAGTGTAGCAGATTTTTTAGATAGCATATTTGGAGTAGAAATATTAGGCAATGCAGACTTCCCTGTAGTTGGAAAAGGCAGAGGAGATATTACAAGTTACTATGGTTATCGTAAAGCTCCTACATCTGGAGCATCAACATATCATAGTGGCATTGACATAGCAGCACCAGAGGGAACAAAATTAGTTGCGATTTTAGATGGAAAAGTAACTAGAACTTCTTGGGGTGGTGCTGGTGGATATACAATAACAATAGAATCAGGAGAATATAGTTTTTCTTATTGTCATAGTGATCCTAATTTTATTGTTAAAGTAGGAGATGAAGTTAAAAAAGGACAAGTTATAGGAAAGGTAGGTCCTAAAAATGTTTATGGAGTACCAGGAAATCCATACAAGGATAGTCAAGGTAATCCAACAAACGGGGCTACAACAGGTTGTCATTGTCATTTTACAGTAAAGAAAAATGGTGAAACAATAGATCCATTAACTATTTTAAAGTAAAGGAGGATTTTTTAGTGGTAGTTATTTATACAGGAAGTAATGAAATAGATAAAATTTTAGAGGCAGAAATTAAAGGTAGTATGGTTGTAAGTTATGAAGATTTTATAATAGAAGATGATAAATTCAAAGACCAAACAGTTATATTAGGAGCAAATTCTATTGAAAGAGATTTAAAAGAATATCTATTTTTATTACGAAGTAAGAATATTAGGGTTATTCTATTATTAGATAATGACAAAAATGAAAAAACAAAAACAGCATTAGAATATGGCATATATGATTTAGTGTTTGGAAATTTTTATCCAAGCCAAATAGTAGAAATATTAAATAATCCTAAACGATTTTCTGATATTTCTAAAATATATCGAAGATGGTTTGATATACATATAAAAAAGAATAGAAGGAAGGACTATAAATATGAAAAAAAGTAAAATTAAGCTAATAGCAATAGGAATTATTTTATTGATTATAATTTTAGCAGTAATAATATCAATAATAGTTTCAAAATTTAGCAAAGATAACAATATTGATAACAACATGATATATGTAAATGATATTCCACAAGAGGTAACAGTAGATTCAGAAGATGATATTGTTTTAGCCGATGAAGAAGGTGTGATTGGAACATTAGAAATTCCTAAAATTGGAGTATCAGCACCAATAAAAGAAGGAACAGACTGGGAAACTATGAAAGAATATATAGGACATTTTGAAAATAGCAGTATTTGGGAGGGCAATGTTTGCCTTGCTTCTCATAATAGAGGTTCGCTTGTAAAACACTATTTTGAGAAGATTAATGAATTAGTAAACGGAGATACAATTATATATAAGACAGTTCTAGGGGAAAGAACATACCAAGTGGTATCAACAAAAGAAATTACCAACACAGATTGGTCAATTACAGAAAATACAGAAGATAAAAATATTATTACATTAGTAACTTGCATTAAAAATCAACCAGAAAAAAGATTTTGTGTTGTAGCTGAAGAAAAAATATAGCTAAAATTTTTTCTCACATTGTAAATTAAATCATATAAATTCTATACTTGAAATTAAAAAGGAGGAATTTGTATGGTTAAGAAAATAATATTAGTTATAGTTTTATTTGTTACTGTAGGAGTAATAGGTGGAATAAGTTTTTTAAATTATAAATTTGACAATAGTGTAGAAAATGAAAATGTATTAGATATAGGAAAATTACAAAATAAAATAGGTAATACATTAAAGCAAGAGGTCAATGAGATAAAAGATAATTTGAATAATTTAACTGAAAAAAATACTACTACTGTAAATAAAGATACTGTAACTGAAAAAGAAGAAAAACAATTAAATGATAAAAATGTAAATACAACAAAAACTAATGTAAGTAAAAATGATACCAAAGAAAATAAAAATAAAAATACAAATGGAAAGGTTGTAATAACAAACAATAAAAACACACAAGATAAAGTAGATAATAATAAAACAGAAGAAACACCAAAGACAGAAGAAAATAAAACAAAAGAGCCTATATATAATAAAATAAAAACTGATAGAATGATTGAATGTATTGATAAATATGCAAAACAGAATCCAGATTTAATAGGAAAAAATGGAGAAAAATTATATAAAATAAGAGTTTCAAAAGATGCAATGCAATACAACTGTTTTTATCCATTTAGAGAAAGTCAAATTGAAGCAAAAGTTGCAAATGTATTTTCTTGTACTTTCGTGATATATGCAGTAGATGTAAATGGTGTTACAAAATATTATATAGGCATAGAATAATAATTTAAAATTGAAAGAAGGATTGGTTATCAATTCTTCTTTTTTAGAAGGGAGAAAATGAAATATGAAAGAAAAAACTAAAAAAGTCGTATGTACTATTTTATTACTTATGATAACATTATCAAGTTTTTCACAAGTATTTGCAGTAGAAATAGGCAGTACACAAGATATAGTAAATATGGGTGTATGTCCTGCAAATATTTGGTATAGAAAAGATGGAGTAAGCATTGGAGTATTAACTCACATGGTTGGTTTTTATGAAGATGGACAATTTAGACCAAGTTATTGTTTAAATAAGAATCTACCTGGTGTAGATGATGAAACACAATATGGGGTAGTTGTTGAAGACATGAACAATATTCCAAACTTTGAGGGGCTATGGAGAGTTTTGGTAAATGGCTATCCATATAAAACACCTCAAGAAATGGGATTACAAGATGAATATGATGCGTTTATGGCAACAAAACAAGCTGTGTATAGAGTAATTGATGGAGAACCAGCAGACTACTATGCAAAAGATGAAAGAGGAAATAAAATTGTTGCAAAAATTAAGGAATTAGTTGATATAGGAAGAAACGGAACACAAACATATAAAGATCCAGTAATTACAGTAAATGCAACATCTGATGCTGGTATTGATAATATAAATAAAGATTATATTTCACAAAGCTTTGTTGTTGACTCACAAGTAGAAATGTCTACTATAAAGGCAGTTTTAAATGCAAATTCTGCACCAGAAGGAACATATTTAGCAGATGTTAATAATAATGCAAAAACAGAATTTTCAAAAGGTGAAACATTTAAAGTATTAGTTCCAAGAAAGAATATTACAGATACAATAAATGTTCAAATGTCTTTTGACGGAAAATGTAAAACATATCCTATTCTATTTGGAAAAGCACCAAATGAAAATGTGCAAGATTATTTACTTACAACAGATCCATTTGTTATGAGTACAGCAAAAGCAACAATGACATATACTCCTGATTTCAATGTCGAGATAGAAAAAGTCAGCAATGGAAAGAGTGAAATTACAGGAGAGGCAGAAGGAAGTCCACTTGCAGGAGCTACATTTAAAATTGTAGTAGATGGTGAAGAAAAGGAAAGAATACTAAAAACTGACGAAAACGGAAAAATCTATATAGAAGGTTTACCTTTAAATACAGAAATAACCGTAACTGAAATTCAAGCTCCAGATTACTACTTAAAAGGAAAAGATACTCAATTTATAATTGAGGGAAAATACGATGGGGATGATAAAAAAGTTACAGTAGAAAATACACCAGTTGACATTGAAGTTAGTGTTGATAAAGAATCTAACAAAGACGAGGCTCAAGGAAATGAAATTGTAGAATATACAATAGACAATGTAAAAAATTTATCTAATGTAAAATTAGATAATTTCACACTTACTGATTATTTACCAAAAGAAGTAAGAATCCAAAGTTTACAAACAGGTACTTATAATGAAGACTTAAAATATAGAGTAACATATAATACTAATAAGAAAACAGATATTGAAATTGCTAAAGATTTAAGTACAACAAAAAATAATACAATAGATTTTACAAAAGAAAAATTATCTGACGGAGAATATGTAACGAGCTATACACTTCACTTTGGGACAGTAAAAATAGGATTTAGTAATTCTTCACAAATGAAAGTTCAAACAAAAGTTATAGAAGGATTAGTAGATGATTCTACATTTATAAACAATGTGAAAGTAGTAGGTCATTATTTAGAAGCTAAAGCTGAAGATGAGGACGATGTACCAGTAAAAGTGTATGAGAATATATTAAAAGTTAAAAAAGTTAGTAAAGAATATAACCAATATACAGATTTAGAAGCAGGTACAAAAATAAATGCTACATTTGACATATTAGATGAAAATAAAAACTATGTAGAAACTGTAAAGACAACAGATGGTGAATTTGAATATAAATATTTGGAAACAGGTAAACAATACTACTTAAAAGAATTATCAGTAGATGACTATTATGTAATTTCAAAAGATTTAATCCCATTCAAATTTGAAGAAAATGGACAAGTTGTTGAATTAACAGTAGAAAATGATAATGTTAATCTAATTGTTGATGTAGAAAAAGAAGGACCAACAGAAGCAGAACCAGGAGAAGTTATAACTTATGATTTTGATAAAATAGGAAATTTCTCAAATATAGATGTAGATAATTTTATATGGGGAGATAAATTACCAAGACAAGTAACAGCACAAAAATTAGAAACAGGAACATGGAACGAAGACCTAACATATAAAGTTCAATATATCACAAATAAAAACACAAATTGGAAAGATATTGGAGAATTTAGTACAACTAAAAATAACACGATTGATTTTACAACATTAGGATTAGAAGATGATGAATATGTTACAGAATATAGATTATGCTTTGGTCATGTGAAATCAGGATTTACACAAATAGAAGCTCCAAAACTTACTGCTAAAGTAAATGAAGATGTAGCAAATGGCAAAATTTTTGTAAATGATACTTATGTAACAGCAACATACAAAGAAACAGATTTAGAAGATGAAGATGATGCACATACAGTTGTTTACAAGAAAACACCAACAGTACCAGAAAAAGAATTACCTAAAACGGGATTTTAATGAAGGAGGAATTTTTATATGTTAAATATTAGTGAAGTAAGAATAAAAAGAATTAACAGAGGTAAATTTTTAGGATATGCAAGTATGTTAATAGATGATTCAATAATAGTAGATGGAATAGAATTTTTTGAAGGAAAAAAGGGTAGATATTTTTTAATGCCTTTAAATCCAAAAATGAAAAAGACTAGAAAAAACAGCTCATATCCAATAAATGAGAATACAAGAGAACAAATATTAGATGCAATTTGTGAAGAATATGACAAAGAAACAGAAGAATAACCAAAAAAAGAAGATATAGGAGGATAACTTTTATATCTTCTTTAATTTTTTATTTACAAGGAGGAGAAAGTGAACTCTAAAATTTTAACGGAAATAAACGAATTAAAAGAACAAACAGATTTTATTATAAATAACAGAAATATTTTAGAAAACAAAGATATAGAAAAGTATTTAAGATTTTTAGAAAAAACAAGATATGAAATATTTAATGAAATAAAGTTAAATAATGATAAACAAATAGAAGAACAAGACAAAATTCATTGTATAAATAATTCATATAAAGCAGAATTGAAACAGGATATTTTAAAGATATATATTCCAGAAGTAATTCCAAAATATAAGAGAATCAATAACTATGCTTATAAAAATATTTTATTAAATACAGCAGAGGCAGTAAAAGATTACAAAGGATTATTTAAGGATAAACTTACATTTGTAGTAATTATAGTACACGAAAAACAAGAAAATATGGATATAGATAATAAATATGTAAAACCAATAGTGGATGCGTTAGTTTTACAAAATATTATTCAGGATGACAATATAAATAATATGTTTTATCTAGCATTAGGTAAAAATGATACTAAAAAGCCTTATACAGAAGTATTTGTACTAGATGGAAAATATATTTTATCCTGGATAGAAAAATTACAAAAAACAATATAAAAAGTATGAAAAAATTTAAAAAAATTCAAATGAAAAAATTTTGTATAAAAAAATCTTGTAAATCTTTAAATCTCGGAAAAAAACTTTTCTGTTTTTCAATAGTTTAAGACACCGTTGAAAAAACTGTGTCTTAAATGAAAAAAGGAGGTTTTAGGTGCTAGAGAAAAACAACTTAAAAAAAGAAGATTTAAAAGTATTAAAATTTTTGTCGAAATATAAAATGTTAAAAGTAGAAGATGCAACACTTATCTATCATACAAAAAGATATTACAGAGATAGAGTAAATAAATTGATAGATAAAGGATATGTAAAAAGATATAAAAGCTACATAATTTTAGATAAAAATGGAAGAAAAGCCTTAGGAGAAGTTGGACAAGGATATATTAAAAATATAAAAAATGAAGCATATATGGAAAGATTAAAAGCTATTGCTAGTATTGCAACATTAAGCATAGATTCTAATATAAAATTTGAACCTAGCTGGCTTATAAAAGAAAAAGATATATTTACTGAAACAGCTAGAAGGTATATTGGAAAAATAATTATTGATAATAGAGAATATCTTGCATATTATGTTTCAAGAAAAAAGGAAGATGTTTATATAAAGCAGCTACTTTTTGATATAAATAAATCGTTTAACTACGAAAATATTATAATTTTTGTGGAAGATTTAAGTATTATATGTCCAAAATATTCAAACTTTTCTTTTGGAAAGCAAAATACGATTGTTATTGTAAATGATAATACTAATAAAAGGCTTATAAATAATTATTCAAATATAAATTGGCATGAAGTATTAGAAATAATGTATAACAAGGAACTTCTAATTAGTGATTGGGATAAGGCAGATTACTTATTAGATGAAAATAAATATATTATTGAAATGATATTTATAAATACGGAAAAGATAGAAAAATTAAAATGGTATTATAAAGAAAATTCCGATAGTTTAAAAAAAGTTGAAATTATAACAATAGATGAAAATAAAGAAAAAATAAAAGAAATGGTAGGTGATAATAGGTGTAGCATAAAAGTAATTGACAAAGATTGGTTAGGAGGTATTTTTGAATGTTAAGAGCTTAAAAGAGGTATTACAAAGTAAATTGGTAATATCTTTTGTTTATATTTTTTTGTCAATAATAACCATTGTACCAATAACAAATTGGTATATAAATATACTAGAGAAATGTTTTAGTAAAGATTACCAAATAATAGAGATTTCTAATCTATTTGAATGTTTTAAAGCAATATTTACAGATAAAACAATATTATTTATTTATTTAATACTAACAGTTCAAATAGCATTATTTATTTTTAATATTTTCTTTACTAAAAAACAAATGAAAACAGAAAAAGAAGGTATTAGATTCACCAAAGATGGAACACATGGAACAGCTAGTTTAGTAACACCACAAGAAATTGATATATTGAAAATAGGAGATGAGGCAAATACTTCAGGAATAGTATTAGGTAAAACATTAGATACAGATGAAATAATAACACTCCCAGATAGCTGTAAGAAAATAAATCGTAATATTATGATTTGGGGTTCTTCAGGCTCTGGTAAATCTACAAGCTACATTATCCCAAATGCTTTAAAAATAGCAGATCAAGAGAAAATTTTTGAAGATAATAACAAAATTACAAAGGAAACTTTAGAAAAAATTGCAGTTGAAGGAAAAAATGTTGTATGCACAGATCCAAAAGGTGAACTTTATGGTTTAACAAGCAATTTTTTTAAAGAAAAAGGATATGAAGTAAGAGTATTTAATTTAGTAAATCCTAATCATTCAGACGGAATAGATTTATTTAAGTTTATAGAAAAAGAGATAGATGCACAAGTATTTTCTCAAGTGGTAATAAGCACTAATCAAAATGTAGGAAAAAAAGGAGATGAGTTCTGGCAAAATAACCAGGAAAACTTATTAAAGGCATTACTATTACATATTAAATTTGAAGTTGAAGATAAAAATAAAAAGAATATGAGGTATTTAAACTCAATTCTTGCATCTGGTGATATAAAGAAAGTAGATGAAGTATTTAAACATTCTAAAGGGATTACAAAAATTGCATATAACATATATGCACAAGCAAGTGATGTAATAAAACAAAGCACAATTACAGGACTTGCTACTAAACTTCAAATTTTCCAGCTTGATGAAATAGCAGCAATAACAGAGAAAAATGATATAGATTTTACAGATTTAAACAACAAGAAAATGATTATTTATTGTATCATAAGCGATATGGATACAACAATGAGCTTCTTAAATAATCTGTTCTTTTCATTTTTGTTCATAAAGACAATACGACAAGCTGATAGAAATATAAATAAAAAACTAGATAGACAATTATGTATTCTATTAGATGAGTTTGCTAATATAGGACAAATTCCAGACTTTCAGCAGAAATTAAGCACAACAAGGTCCAGAAACATATCCTGTACGATAGTGTGCCAGCATATAGCTTCCTTGATCCCGTTGTATCCAGACGATGCTTGGCAAGGGCTAATCGGGAACTGCGATATTAAAATCGTAATGGGCGTGAACGACCTAATGACGGCAAGTTATGTAACTAGATCTCTCGGAGTAAGTTCAGCAATCAGTAGTAGTGTTAGAAAAGATGCAGAATTTGATGGAGCTTTAGAATATGGAGTAGAATCAACATCTGTTGTTAAAAGAAATGTTATGAATGAGGATGAAATAATGAGAATGGATAATACAGAAGAAATAATTATTATAAGAGGCTATAAACCTTTTAAATGTAAAAAATTAAGATATTGGGAGTATAGACTAGGACAAGGTATTGAAGAAAAATCAGTGGAAAATTATGAGCCTATAAACAAATATAAATTAAAGCCATTAGAAGAAAATGAAAATGAAGATGAAGTGAGATTGCCAACATTCGAGGAATTTTTAAGAGG
>CALXAE010000042.1 GCA_944386205.1 uncultured Clostridia bacterium | reverse complement strand
GAAGGTAGAGCAATCAAACTTCACCCATTAGTTTGTGAAGCATTTAATGCTGACTTCGACGGTGACCAAATGGCTGTGCATTTACCATTATCACCAGAAGCACAAGCAGAATCAAGATACTTAATGCTTTCAACAAACAACCTATTAAAACCACAAGATGGTAAACCAGTAGCAGTACCAAGACTAGACATGATTTTAGGAAGTTACTATCTAACAATGGTATTAGATGGGGAAAAGGGAGAAGGCACATATTATAAAGACCCAGAAGAAGCATTGATGGCCTTTGAAAATCATGATGTAGGAATCCATGCAAAAATCTTTGTTAGAGTATCTAAAGAAATTGATGGAGAAATCAAAACAAAGAAAGTAGAAACCAGTGTTGGAAGAATTATCTTTAACCAAGGAATTCCACAAGACTTAGGATTTATTGATAGAAAAGAAGACCCATTCCAATATGAAATTAGTTTCCCAGTTATGAAAAAATCAATGGGAAATATCATCGAAAGAGTTATTAGAACACATGGATTAACAGAATCAGCAGAAGTTATTGACTATATCAAAGCTTTGGGATTTAAGTATTCAACATTAGCAGGTATCACATTCTCTATGAGTGATGTACAAGTACCAGAAGCAAAAAAAGGTCTATTACAAGAAGCTGACGCTAAAATTGAAAATATTAGAAAACAATATGCAAGAGGTTTAATTACAAACGACGAGCGTTATGGAGAAGTTATCAAAGTATGGGAAGACACAACAAACAGAGTTAGTGACGCGATGGAAGAAAACTTTGACGAATTAAACCCAATCTACATGATGGTTAAATCTGGAGCCAGAGGTAACATGAGCCAGTTAAGACAAATTGCTGGTATGCGTGGATTGATGGCAAGTACAACTGGTAAAGCAGTTGAAATACCAATTAAATCATCATTTGCAGAAGGATTAGACGCCTTAGAGTATTTCATTTCTGCCCATGGTGCAAGAAAAGGACTTTCAGATACAGCTTTAAGAACAGCCGACTCTGGATACCTAACAAGAAGATTAGTTGACGTATCACAAGATATTATCGTAAGAGAACATGATTGTGGTACAGATGATGGAATTATTGTTTATGATATTAAAGATGGACAACAAGTCATTGAAAAAATGCAAGAAAGATTATTAGGAAGATTCCCTGTTGAAGATGTATATAACCCAGAAACGAAAGAACTAATTGTTGATACAAACACCATGATTACAGAAAAAATTGCTGATGAAATTGTAGCAGCAGGAATTGAAAGACTAAAAGTACGTTCTGTTCTTGGATGTCGTTCAAAACATGGTGTATGTCAAAAATGTTATGGTATGGGATTAGCAAGAAGAGACTTAGTATCAATAGGTGAAGCAATTGGTATCATTGCAGCACAATCAATCGGTGAACCAGGTACACAGCTTACAATGAGAACTATTCACTCTGGTGGTGTTGCAGGTGTAGCAGATATTACACAAGGTCTTCCAAGGGTTGAAGAGTTATTTGAAGCTAGAAAACCAAAAGGACTTGCGATTATTACAGAAATAGATGGTAAAGTAAAAATTAAAGAAACAAAGAAAAAGAAAGAAGTTATTGTTACAGGTAAAGATAATTCAAAATCTTATACAATTCCATTTGGTTCAAAAATGAAAGTAAAAGAAGGAGACATAGTAGAAGTAGGAGAGCCTCTAATTGAAGGTTCAATAAACCCTGCAGAAATCTTAGCATTAAAAGGACCAGAAGGAGTATATGAATATTTGATTTCAGAAGTACAAAAAGTATATAGAAATCAAGGTGTTGATATTAATGATAAACATATTGAAGTTATTGGTAGACAAATGCTTAAGAAAGTAAGAGTTGAAGATAATGCAGATACAGATATGTTCCCAGGTTCATTAATGGATATGTATGAATTTGAAGATAAAAATAATGAGGCAATTGCAGAAGGAAAGAGACCTGCAATCGGAAAAAGAGTATTGCTTGGTATTACAAAAGCTGCTCTTGCAACAGATAGTTTCTTATCAGCAGCATCATTCCAAGAAACAACAAGAGTTCTTACAGATGCAGCTGTTAAAGGTAAAACAGATGATTTAATGGGATTAAAAGAAAATGTTATCATTGGTAAATTAATTCCAGCAGGAACAGGAATGCAAAAATATCAAGACATTCATATTAGTACAGAAAAACAATTAGAAGAAGTTGCAGATACAGAAAATATGGAATAAAACAGAAAAAATTGCCAAAGGGGATGTCCTCTTTGGCAATTTTAAAATTATTCTTTAATTTGATGCATATGAGTAATTGTAGTATCTGTTCCATCTGCTGTTCCTGTACATGGTTGAATTTGTGTAATATCTAAAGTAATGATGGGACAAAGATAAGTGCTTTCAGCATTACTGTTCGAATTATCAGATGAAAAGGAAGTAATACCAGATATATTACTAGGACTAGCAGGATTGATATAATATAATCCAAATAATGCATTAGCAGAGTCACAGTTTGCATAGCGAGAAGCTAACCAATAATTGTTACTTTTTGATGTGAATAACATTTGTATTACTTGAGTATCATCAAAATATGAGCTTAAATTATCTAAAGTGTAAAATGTTTGTGTTAATGTTAAGCCTTCGTTTGCAATACTTGATGTTTTTGTTGTTGGATTACTGTATCCATTATCACTTTGGTTTATTCCATTTGTCTTGATTTGTGTGGAATTGATTCCACTTCCATTCTCCTGGATATATAAATCTGGATAATAAACATTTCCATATGTTTTTGTATTTCCGTACTTTGTTTCTGCATATATATATGCATTTTTTGCTGTAATTCCAGCAGTGTTCATTTTATTTTCTATATCTTCTATATTAATGCTTCTAGCTTCAATTCCTAAACTTGAATTACTATATAATTGTTTACATATATCATTCATTAGAAAAACACCATTATTGTAACCTAATACACCGCCTAAGTAAACTTCTTGATCAGTTGTCGTTTTACTTATCAAATCTACAGTTCCATCATAATTTACACTTAAAACTTGCCATTGTAAATTTGTTGTTTGTCTAATTGATTGATCACTTGTATAACCACTATATGTTGAAGATAAAGAATATCCATCTGTTACTGTATCATATGTATAATTCACAAAATCTCCAGGTTTTAGTAAGCTAGATAAATTTTCTATTAAAGTTTCATTATATATTTGATCTATGTTATTTACACTTTCTTCATATTCTTCTTTTATTTGATCGACTTCAGAAGTTTGTGCCATATTGCTATTACTACTACGCATGAACATTCCAAAAACAACAAATAAGAAAAATAGCATGGCAATTAAAACAAATAAAGTAATTGAACCATTTTCTTTGCAAAAGAATTTTTTTATCATAAATAAAAGCCTCCTCTTTTGTTTTTTTAATTATATCATAGAGAAAAATAAAAAGCTATACTTAAAAAGTAATATTTATAGCATATTGGAATTATATATTTTTTAATATATTAAAATGGTGAAACATTTGTAAAACTTGACAAATTTGCTATTTCCAAGTAAAATATAATAGAATAAATAGAAGGAGAAATTTTTATGCAAAATACTAATAGAAAGGTTTTTGATAAGTTATTATCCAAAACCAAGATATATTTGGCAATTATTTTTATTTTGTTAGTAATTGTCTGTATAGAAAATATAAGTATGATAATACCGTCTATATTAATATTTATGGCTGTTGTGGCATACTCATATTATACGAACAACAGAAGAAAAAGTGAAATCTCAGAAACTTTACAAGATTTAACTTTATCAGTAGATACAGCAGCAAAAAGTAGTTTAATCAATTCTCCTTTTCCATTGATAATTCTAGAATCAAATGGAAATATCATATGGAGAAGCTCAAAATTTATATCTGAATTTGAAGGAATTGATATTAACAAATATTTAGCGAATTTAATAGAGGATTTTACGTTAGAAATAAAAGAAACAGAAAAAGATATTTCAAAAGAAAAACAGATTTCAAAACATATGGAATTAAATGATAAACATTATGAAGTATTAGGAAAATTTGTACATTCGAGAAAATATGATAAAAAACATGATGATAAATATATGATGATGTTATATTTTATAGACGAAACAGAAATTGTAAAATTAAAAAAAGAATATAAAGATTCAAAGTCATGTGTAACAATCATTATGATAGACAATTATGAAGAAACAATGCAACAATTAGAAAGTGAAGAAAAACCACAAGTTACAGCAGAAATTGATAAATGTATTTATGAATGGACAGATAAAACAAATGGTGTTTTAATTAAGTCAGATAGAGATAAATATGTTTATTTATTTGAGCAAAGATATTTTGAAAGTGTAAAAGAAGATAAGTTTAGTATATTAGATAAAGTCAAGGAAATTCAAACAAAGGAAAATGTACAAATAACATTAAGTATCGCTATTTCTAATGATGGTTTGACAGACAAAGAAAAATATAAATCAGCACAAGCGGCTATGGATGTTGTACTAGGTCGTGGAGGAGACCAAGCTGTTATTAGAGAAAACGAAATCTACAAATTCTATGGTGGAAGAGCAGAAGAAGTTGAGAAAAGAACAAAAGTTAAAGCAAGGGTAGTTGCTCATGCATTAGAAAATTTAATTAAAGATGCAAGTAAAGTCATGATAATGGGGCATACAAATCCAGACATAGATTCAATGGGATCAAGTATGGGAATTTATCGATTGGCTAAAAGTTTAGGAAAAAAAGCGTATATTATTGATAGTACCGAAACAAACACACTACAAAGTTTTAAAAATGATTTGGCAAAAGAACCAGAATATGAAGATATATTAATTACAAAAGAAGTAGCAGAAGAAAATATGGACAAGGAAACTTTGGTAGTTATTGTAGATACTCATAAAACTACGTATGTAGAAGCACCGGAATTATTAAAAAGAACTGATAAAAAAGTTATTATAGATCATCATAGAAGAAGTGCAGATTATATCGAAGATGCTACATTAACATTCCAAGAAGTATATGCTTCATCAGCAGCAGAATTGGTAACAGAATTATTACAATATGCAGAAGTTCGAGTAGATCTAAAAACAATTGAAGCAGAAAGCTTGTATGCAGGAATTATGATGGACACTAAAAACTTTACATTTAAAACAGGCGTTAGAACATTTGAAGCAGCAGCATATTTACGTAGATGTGGTGTCAATATTATCAGAGTCAAAAAATGGTTCCAAAGTAATTTAGAAACCTTTAATAAAATTGCGGGAATCGTAAAAAAAGCAGAGATAGTAAATGAAACCATAGCTATTGCAACTTATGAGAAAAAAGATAAAGAAGCAAGTCTTATTTGTGCAAAAGCAGCAGATGAATTATTAACGATTAGTGATATCACAGCATCATTTGTAATGGGAAAAGTAGGAAACAAAATTTGTATTAGTGGTAGATCTATTGGAGATATCAATGTACAAGTTATCCTAGAAAAATTAGGTGGTGGAGGTCATATCACATTAGCTGGTGCACAAGTAGAAGGTATGACTATGGAAGAAACAAAACAAGAACTAATAAATAGAATTAACGAATATTTTTCAGAAATAGAAAATTGAGATAGTTTTGAATTTAAAACTGTCTCAATTATTTTTAATTTTAGTTGAAAAAACAAATAAAATGATGTAAAATATACCATACAGAGAAATGTATATTAGAAGGAGGAATGAACATGAAGGTAATATTAAAAGCAGATATAAAAGGTGTAGGAAAAAAAGATGAAGTTATTAATGCATCAGATGGATATGCAAGAAACTTTTTATTCCCAAAAAATTTAGCAGTAGAAGCTAATAAAGAAAATATGAGTAAATTAAAAGCAAAACAAGATTCTGCTAAATATCAAAAAGAGCAAGATAGAGAAGAGGCAATAAAAACAGCGGATAAATTATCAAAAATATTATTAAAAATAAAGGTTAAAGCAGGAGAAAACGGAAAAATATTTGGTGGTGTATCTAGCAAAGAAATTGCACAAGAATTGTCAAATCAATATAATATACAAATTGATAAAAAGAAAATTGACTTAAAAGAAACAATTAAGACACTTGGTGTTCACAATATTGAAATAAAATTATTTGAAGGTGTTGTGGGAAAATTAAAAATTGATGTAATTTCTGATAACTAACAAGATAAAATATACATAGTCAAATATTAAAAAATATGAACAGTAGAACAAATTGGAGGATGTATCATGGAATTAGGAAAAGTACCACCACATGATGTAGAAGCAGAACAAGCAGTTTTAGGAAGTATGCTAACAGATAAAGATGCAGTTATATCAGCAATAGAAGTTTTAAAAGAAGAAGACTTTTATAGAACAGATAATAGAGCAATTTATGAAGCTATTATTAATTTATATAATCGAGCAGAGCCAATTGACATTATAACTGTAAAGGCAGAGTTAGAGTCTTTAGGAAAAATTGAACAAATTGGCGGATTAGAATATCTAGCGAGCTTGCCAGATAAAGTTCCAACCACAGCGAATGTTACAAAATATATAAAGATTGTAGAAGAAAAATCTACATTGAGAAATCTTATAAAAACAGCAAATGAGATTATCGAATTAGGATATGACCCAACAGAAGATGTATCAGACATTATGGAAGGTGCGGAAAAGAAAATTTTTAATATTATGCAAAATAAAGATAAGCAGAGTTATTCACCTATCAAGGACATATTAGTAGATAGTTTTACACAGTTAGAGGAATTATATAATAGAAAACAACATATTACAGGTGTCCCTTCAGGATTTGTAGAATTAGATTATAAAACAGCAGGATTTCACGGGTCAGATTTGGTATTAATTGCTGCAAGACCTGCAATGGGTAAATCAGCTTTTGCATTAAATATTGCTACAAATGCAGCTGTTCGTGCTAATGTTCCAGTAGTTATTTTTAGTTTAGAAATGTCAAAAGAGCAAATGACAAACAGAATATTATGTAGTGAAGCTATGGTAGATAGTAATAAAGTTAGAACAGGAAAACTAGAAGAAGAAGACTGGACTAAACTTGCTGGAAGTATAGGACCATTGTCAGAAGCAGAAATTTATATAGATGATACACCGGGAATTTCTGTTGCTGAAATTAGGGCAAAATGTAGAAAGTTAAAATTAGAAAAAAATATAGGAATGGTAGTTATAGATTATCTACAATTAGTTCAAGGCAGTAACAAAAGAAATGGAAGTCGTGAACAAGAAATATCAGAAATTAGTAGATCTTTAAAAATACTAGCAAAAGAGCTAAACGTACCAGTAATAGCACTATCACAATTATCCAGAGCGGTAGAACAAAGACCAGATCATAGACCGATGTTATCAGACTTAAGAGAATCAGGAGCTATTGAACAAGATGCTGACATAGTTATGTTTTTATACAGAGACGATTATTACAATCAAGACACTGAAAAAAAGAATGTTGCAGAAGTTATTATTGCAAAACATAGAGGAGGTTCACTGGGAACAGTTGAACTATTATGGCTAGGAAACTATACAAAATTTGTAGAATGGGAGAAACGATTTGATGACTGATGTCCAATTGGGTGTCATTAATAAAGAATATATTTTTGAAAATATTATAGACAAAGTAGAATATGAAAAATTAATAATGCAACATAAAGTAAAAAAGGAGAATTTATGGGGAAAAGAATTAAAGAAGATTGCTATGTAAAAGTGGTAAAAACAATACAAAAATATAAACTATTAACTGAGGGAGATAAACTAGTGATCGGTGTATCTGGAGGACCAGATTCTATGTGTTTACTAGAAATTTTTACAAAAATAAAACAACAAAATTGCCAAAATGGCATGTCCCCTTTAGCAATCAATTTCGATTTTGTTGTTGCACATGTCAATCATATGATTAGAGAAGAGGCAAAGGAAGATGAAGAATTCGTCAAAAAATATTGCGAAAAAAATCAGATACAATTTTACTCGACAAGTATAGATGTTAAAAAAATAGCCAATACTAATAAAATCAGCACAGAAGAAGCAGGAAGAAATGCAAGATATGCATTTTTTGATGAAGTTTTACAAAAAATCGGTGGTAATAAAATTGTAATTGCACATAATAAAAATGATAAAGTAGAAACCATGATGATGAATGAATTACGTGGGTGTGGAATACAGGGATTAATAGGGATAGAACCAATTAGAGGAAAATATATTAGACCATTAATCGATTGTGAAAGAAAAGAAATAGAAACTTATTGTGAGGAAAATCAATTACAACCGAGAATTGATAAAACAAATTTTGAAAATATTTATACGAGAAATAAAATTAGGAATATTATTATACCATATATTCAAAAAGAATTTAATCCGAACTTTATAGAAACAATGGATAGACTATCGAAACTCGTAGCCGAGCAAGAAGCATATGTTCAAAAACAGGTAAAAATAATATATAAGCAAATTTTGATAAAAGAAAACATAAAAACAAATAATATAAAAATAGACAATCAAAAATTAAATACAAATAAACAAAATATAAAGGAGAATAACCAGGAATATATAATATTAGACTTAAAAAAGTTTAACACACAAGAAAAAGTAATAAAATCAAATATTTTAATATATACTATAACAAGGCTTTTCGGCACATCAAAAGGAATTGAAAAAATACATATAGATGATATCCTTAAATTATGTGCTAATAATATTGGAAACAAATATTTGAAACCAAATAAACATGTAAAAGTTTTTGTGAAAAATGGTAAAATAAAATTTTCTAAGGAAATATAAGTATCCGTATACTTATAGAAAATATGGAAATATTGTAATAAAAAAGAAATACAAAAAACTATTGAAAAAGAAAAAACAATATGATAGAGTGCTAAAAGATATAAACATCAAGTATTAAGAGGAGGAATTATTTTGAAAAACGGAATCAAAACATTAGCAATGTGGCTAATAATTATTGTTATATTTTTAGTCGTATTATCATCTATTGTAGAAAATAGCAATTCTAAACTTAAATATTCAGAATTAATTACAAACATAAATAGCAACAATGTAAGTTCAATTGTCATCGGTTCTGATGGACAGACAGCAGAAGTAGAATTAAAAGATGATAATGTTAGAAAAGAGACTACTATACCAGATATGGGAAGTTTCATGACGTATATCGAAGAGTTCTTAAATAATGGAAACTTTACATTAGAAGAAGAAGCAGAATCTATATTTGTAGCTTTACTTCCATTAGTAACACCATTTGCTATTCTAATTATATTTATGCTTTTCTGGTTTTTAACCATAGGAGGCGCAAATAGTGGAAATCCTGGAAGCAAAACCATGTCATTTGGAAAAAGTAAAGCCAGAATGATGACACCAGCAGAAAAAAATAGAATTACATTTGATGATGTAGCAGGTGTTGACGAAGAAAAAGAAGAATTAGAAGAAATTGTACAATTCTTGAAAAACCCAAAGAAATTTACAGATATGGGAGCAAGAATTCCAAAAGGTGTTTTATTAGTAGGTCAACCTGGAACAGGAAAAACATTACTTGCTAAAGCAGTTGCAGGAGAAGCAGGTGTACCATTCTTTATCATTAGTGGTTCAGACTTTGTTGAAATGTTTGTTGGTGTTGGTGCTTCAAGAGTAAGAGATTTATTTGACCAAGCAAAGAAAAATGCACCATGTATTATATTTATAGACGAAATTGATGCCGTTGGACGTCAAAGAGGTGCAGGACTTGGTGGAGGACATGATGAGAGAGAACAAACATTAAATCAATTATTGGTTGAAATGGATGGATTTGCAGAAAATGAAGGCGTAATTGTCTTAGCTGCAACCAACAGACCAGATGTATTAGATAAAGCATTATTAAGAGCAGGAAGATTTGATAGACAAATTGTTGTAGGATTACCAGATGTAAAAGCTAGAGAACAAATATTAGAAGTTCATAGTAGAAAGAAAAGATTAGCAGATGATGTAGACTTAAAAATTATTGCAAAAAATACATCAGGATTTGCAGGAGCAGACCTAGAAAATATTTTAAATGAAGCAGCTCTTTTGGCAGCAAGAAGAAATATGAATGAAATCGGAATGAGGGAAATCGAAGATGCTATGATTAAGGTAACAATGGGACCTGAAAAGAAAACAAGAGTGAGAAGTGAAAAAGAAAATAAATTAGTAGCATATCATGAAGCAGGTCATGCAGTGGTAAGCCATTACTTAGAAACACAAGACCCTGTACATGAAATATCAATTGTCCCTAGAGGTATGGCTGGTGGTTATACAATGTATAGACCAACAGAGGATAAGAATTTCATGTCTAAAACAGAAATGGAAGAAAATATTGTTTCATTATTAGGCGGTAGAGTGGCAGAAGCACTTATCTTAAATGATATATCAACAGGAGCAAGTAATGACATAGAAAGAGCTACACAAATAGCAAGAAGTATGGTAACTAAATATGGAATGAGTGAAAAAATAGGAGCATTAATGTTAGGAGCTAGCCAAGAAGAAGTATTCCTAGGAAGAGACTTTGGACATACAAAAGAATATTCAGAAGAAACGGCTGCTATTATTGATGAAGAAACAAAAAGAATTGTTGATACAGGGTATAACAGAGCAAAGAAAATTTTATCAGACAATGTAGATAAATTACATCAAGTAGCAGATATCTTACTTGAAAAAGAAAAAATCAATTCTGATGAATTTGAGGCAATATTTGGAGAACAACAATAGAAGAAAAAAGAAAATAGCAAATATATTGCTATTTTCTTTTTTTTACGATAAAATAATACTACAAAAGAAAATAAGTATAGAGGATAAATTATGAAGAATTATTATGAAATATTAGAAGTTAATGAACATGCTTCAAAAGAAATTATAGAAAAAGCATATAGAACATTAGTAAAAAGATATCATCCAGACCTATATTCATCAACACAAAAGAAGTTAGCAGAACAAAAACTAATGGACTTAAACGAAGCATATGATGTATTGTCAGATGATTTTTTAAGACGACAATATGATAGAGAATTAAGAAAAGAACAAGAAAGTATAAATAGCAAAGATATTCAAAATGAAAATAGGAATATAAGAAATACGTTTTTTCAAAATCAGAAAAAGAATAGAGAAGAAAAAGTGGAGTTTAATAATAGTACAAATAACACAGTTGGTACATTTAGTATTATTGGTATGCTAAAAGATTTAATCGTGCAAAAATTTAAAAGTAGAGAAAAAAGAAAACTTAACAAGACAGACTTTTTAGCAATAGGATTAACAGTTGTTATAGTTGTGTTAATTGGAGTAGTATTATGGTTTATACCATTTACAAATGGTTGGATGAGACAACTTTTATTTGAAAACCCATTATTTAACTTTATAGGTGGATTGTTTTCAAGATAGTAATAAAATATTGCACAAGTAAAATTTACAAGGGATTTTTATGTCAATAGTTTTTGAAATTGTCCTAAATTTTCAAAAACTATTGACACTTTTTAATTTACTAAATTTTATTGAATTTTAGATTTGATCCGATGTATTACTACACAAAATTGTAATTGCAACTAAAGTTGACAAATTGACAACATAAGTTGCTTGAACTTTAAAATCAAAAAATATATAATAAAAAAAACGGGGGTGATACAAATGAAAATGAATGAAAAATTGATAAGTTTAAGAAAAGAAAAAGGATGGTCTCAAGAAGAACTTGCTAACAAATTGGATATTTCGAGGCAAGCAATTTCCAAGTGGGAATTAGGAGAAAGTGTTCCAGATACCAATAATATGATGCAACTTAGTAAATTATATGGAAAAAGTATTGATGATTTATTAGATAATACATCTATAACCCAAAAGATAAAATTAAAGAATGTTCTTAAAATACTAGTACTTTTACTTATTTTAATATTTATTATTTACATGATTATTAGTATTTCTAAGTACAATGCTATAAATGAAATTAATAAAAAATTTGCTAGTTATGATGTATTAACTAATTATAAGTTCTCAGTTTCAGAATTTACAATGAATCAAGAAAATATTATAGACCAAAAAGATACTGAAGTTTATTACAAAGATGGTATTTTAAAAAAGATATTTACTTCAGAAAATACAGTATCAATTTTATATACTAATTTCAACACAGGTGAAAGTTATATCACAAATGAAATTGCAAAAGAATTAACTAATCTAAACGTTTCAAAACTACCTGATACTAGGCGGACAAGATATTAGTATGTTAAATCTTTCTGTAGTATATTGTAATGATAATATTTTCCAAAAAATATTATTAGCACTATCTCCAAAACTTAGAATAAATTCTCAAAATGATACTTATATCATTAAATATGAAAACCATACAATATGGATAAATAAAGATACTGGTTTACCTGATAAAACTGTTAGTATCGATGAAGAAACCCAGACAGAACATAGAAATATATATAAATTTGAACTAGATAAAACATCTAATGATGATGTATTGGGAATAAATAAAAATGAATATGCTATAACTGAGTATTAGACCAGTTTTAAGAAAAAGCCTATGTTTCCATAGGCTTTTAGCAAGGGTTCTAATTAATCAATTATTTATTTGCTACAAAAATAAATCTCTTACTTATTGTTACGAAAAACTTTGAATCTTAATCAGTCATAGACTGTACCCATGATAGTCATATTGGATCCGCCTGTTCCTTCACAGTAGAAACGGTAATATCCCGGGTCAGCAAACGCAATCCACAAATTGTCTTTGTCAGTCCCTACACCATTACCATTTACCCATCCAAGATGCTTTATCTCCTTATTCGGTAATTCGACATAGCAGTCATAAGTTGCACTTGAATTACCGCTAACAGCGCAGGAAAAATTTGCTCCCCATAATGTTTCATCAACATAGACATATACTTCTCCATAACTTCCTGAGAAGTTTGCTGAGTTAAACCCAACAATTGCACTTGCTCTCGGCGTAATTTCTTCTGTCGCCGTCGTCCGTTCTGTCTTTGTTTCTGATGTTTCTGCTGCAAATACAGTAGCTGTTCCACCCAGTGTCATTGCACAAATGGTTAAGATTGCAAAAAGCCGTTTTAAAGTTCTTTTCATAAATCAAATCCTCCTACATGAGAACCCTTGCCTTATTCTATTACAAGAGTGTAAAACACACACTCATGTAATCCTTCAAACTAGCTATATAGCTTGTTTAACTCAAATAATATTAACATAAATGTTACATATATATCAATAAAAGTGGAAAAAAATAGAAAAATAAAGGATGTATAAATATGAATTATGAAATATTAGTTATAAGTAATAATCTAAATGAAGTAAAAGAAATCTATCAACATTTAAAAAATCAATATGAAATAAAAATATTGTTAAACACAAATAAAGATTTAATCTCTATTTTAAGTAATTCTAAAATCAAAGTTCTTCTAATAGATTAAAGCACTATCGAAATATTACAAAAGCAGAATTTAGAATCAATATTAAAAAACATAAAAATAATACTGATATTAAATAATTCTAATATTATAAATTATTTAAATGTCGATTTTTATAATTGCATTAATAAAATATTAATAAAACCTTTTAAATGGAAACAGTTACAAAATGATTTAAAAAAGATCTTTAAATTATTAGAAAATGACATCTTAAAGATTAAAGCAACAAAGGTATTGGATATATTTACTTTAAATAAAAAAAGAATTGGCTATGAATGTATAAAAGTTGCATTAATAGAAAGTTATAAAGATATATCTCTTATACAAAATCTGGAGAAATTTTTATACCCAAAAGTTTCTTGTACTCTAAAAATTTCTAATGTAAGAAGATTCAGTTTTTATTAATAAAACGGAATTTCAAATGATAATTTGCAATAAGGGTCAATTGAAAAAGTAAAATCTATTTAGAAAAAGTAACTTCTAATTACTGGTTAAATGCTATTTAAAAGTATTTAA
>CALXAE010000041.1 GCA_944386205.1 uncultured Clostridia bacterium | reverse complement strand
TTTGGATTAGTCAGTACAGGTTGAAGGCGTACGATGGTACGTCGAAATCTGGACTGGATAACCAAAATGTGCAGATTAATGATTTTAATGGTAATTTTACCATTTGTAATGTGCGAAAGCCTTATTAGCTTCTGCCATTCTATGTGTATCTTCTTTCTTCTTGAATGCTCCACCGTTTCCGTTAACAGCATCGATTAATTCACCAGCTAATTTTTCAGCCATTGTTTTTTCATGTCTGTTTCTAGCATAAGTTACAATCCATCTTAAACCTAAAGTTTGTCTTCTTTCTGGTCTAATTTCTAATGGAACTTGGTATGTTGCACCACCAACTCTTCTTGCTTTAACTTCAAGAACTGGCATAACATTTTCTAAAGCTGCTTCAAAAACTTCTAATGGATTTTTTCCTTCTTTTTCTTTTATGAAGTCAAATGCATCATATACGATTTTTTGTGCTACAGATTTTTTACCATCTAGCATAATATTGTTTACTAATTTTGTAACAACTTTGCTATTATAGATTGGATCTGGTAACACATCTCTTTTTGCTACATATCCTTTTCTTGGCACTATTCTTCCCTCCTTATTTTTTTATCAGTGGATACATCTTTTGATGTTTCCTACTTTAATTGAATACTTAAAAAAGTATTCTAGGTACTCTGAAAAGTTTCCTTTTCCGCATAGTGCTATATATTCTATCTAAATTTAAGTACCTTAAGTTTAGTAAGAGTACAAGCACTAGTTCTTTTTAAATTATTTTTCTTTTTTGCTTTTAAACCTTAATCATTAAAACAAATTTCAATCAATTTGTTTTGCTTAAAATAAAGCAAATTCGTATACTTTAAACATTAAAAACGAATTCAAAGTAGTAAATTGTGCATTTTTGATAAATAAGACAAGCCGAAGGTGTACGTTTGTACATCGAGGGTTGGGTTATTTAGCAAAAATGTGCAAGTTGCTGCTTTCAATTTGTTTTTTATTTTTTAGGTTTTTTAGCTCCATACTTAGAACGCGCTTGCATTCTATCTTTAACACCAGCTGTATCTAACGTTCCTCTAATGATATGGTATCTAACACCTGGAAGGTCTTTTACCCTACCACCTCTGATTAATACAACACTGTGTTCTTGTAGGTTATGACCGATACCCGGAATATATGAAGTAACTTCATAACCATTTGAAAGTCTAACTCTGGCAACTTTTCTTAAAGCTGAGTTTGGCTTTTTAGGTGTAACTGTTTTAACAACTGTACAAACACCTCTTTTTTGTGGTGCTCTGTTATTTGTTGTTCTCTTGTTTTTTGAGTTCCATCCATGTTGTAATGCTGGAGATTTTGATTTTGTTACACCAGTTTGT
The DNA here is from genome assembly GCA_944386205.1 of uncultured Clostridia bacterium. Classification (GTDB taxonomy): domain Bacteria; phylum Bacillota; class Clostridia; order TANB77; family CAG-508; genus CAG-269. The sequence goes on along the minus strand of CALXAE010000041.1, from coordinate 13,108 downwards.
CTTCCTTTTCTTACTAATTGATTAATTGTTGGCACTTAAATTTCACCTCCTGATTTTTATTTTTCATATTTATTTTACAAAAATCTTGTCACATTTTTGACATATTTGTTTTTTATAAAATAAATATACCGTTACGGAATTGCACATTTCATGCAATCTATCATAACGGTATATATTCTACCATTTTTATGGTAATAAGTCAACAAATTCTTTAAATTTTTTATAGTTTTTTCATTATTCTTTTTACCATTATTTATAATTCTGGTCCTTCTTGAGATACAGATTTTTCATTTGTCTGTTTTGGTAAATCTGGTAATTTTTTTAAAGGTTCTTCTTCTATAAAATCTTCTGGTAACTCTTCTTTTGGAATACTTGCATTATCTTTTAATTTCTTTATAACCTTATTATATGCAGTTTGAATTCCATTTGTGTTTACAAACCCTATAACCTGCTTCAAAACAGATCGTAACCTTAAGATTTCTGTCTTAACTGCGTCGTCCTTTAACCTTTTTTCAAACGTTGAATCCTTTTTATCGCTTGTTTTTCCCTCTAATTCTTCTAATTCTTCCACATATTCTTTTTCTGTTTTTAATGGTCTTACTTTTCTTCCTGTTATTTTTCTCACATTTTCAGATAATCCATCAAACTGATCTTGATACCATTTTATTTCTTCAGCATTATTTTCTTTATTTTGTCCAGTTTCATAAATATATAATTTTCTGATATCATTTATTGCACCAATATCAGCTAGCATAGATGCTGTAATTTTTGGTCTGCTCCCCTTTTTATCTATAATATAAACACTCTTAAATATAGTTCTTAATTCCCCAATCGTAAATTTTTCTCTATTTTCTAAAAAGATTTTTCTTATATCTTCCGCATTTTCTATTAATTTATCAGAATCCATACCATATTGAATACTGTTCATTTTCTTTTGCAATTCATCTTTAAGAATAATTTTGCTAGCCTCTTTATATCTTTCTTTAGTATATTTTTCTTTTACTAATTTCAACATGTCATCTAATTTTTGCTTTTCAGACAATAGTTGTTGTTTTTCTTGTTCTAACTCTTCTGCTTGTTTTTCTTGTCCATTTACAGTTGTAGCCAATGTCAATGCTTCTATTTGTCTATCAAAATCTATAATAGTAGCTTCAATATTTTGGTTTAATTCTTTACCTTCTTTTCCTTTATAATTTTTTGTCTTTTGATGTAATTGATTTACCCTGGCTTTAGAAGCTCTTAATTTATCTCTTCTTTCAACCTTTTTATACATATCTTCATTTTTTTCTATTTTTAATTGGATTTCCTGCTTTTTTTCTTCTATCACATCCTCCAATTGCTTCAGTATTTCTTCTATGATGTTCCCAATTAACGCTTCTCGAGTTTCCATCTCAGCAGAAATTACTTCTTTTAATGAAATCTTTTCTTCATTTTCATCTAAAATGCCATTATTGGCTTGATTTTGTAAGGATTTTTTTAATTCTATATCTTCAATATCATCAAAAATTCCATCATTCATCAAGTCTTTTAATTCTGCAAATCCTGCTTTTTCTTCTTTTAAAGCTCTATCTACTCTCTTTTCTATAATATGTTCTGATGCTTGACTCTTATCTGCTCTTAAAGCTTCATTAATAATTTCTTCTAATTTTTCTTGAAAATGTTCATCTTGTATGTCTAAAGTTTGAAATTTTGCTTTTAAGTTATTTTTCATTTCTTCTGTTAAAAGTCCTACATCTTCATCTCTTTCATCTTGGGTATTTATGTATGTATCATAGTTAGTAGATGCTTCTATATCTACCTTTCTTAAAATTGTACTTATTTTTCCATTTGTATATTTTTCCTTTACCTTTTGAATTATTTTTTCTTTCTCTTCTGAAGTAACATTTTCGTTTACGCTCGATTCTAGTATTATTTTCTCAACTTCTTCTAATATTTCATCTGTAATTTGATTAAAGGTTTCCGCTTGATTGTTTTTTTCTTCTTTGCTTTGTACTTTATTTTTCCCCTCATTAACTACAACTTGATATGACATTTCTAAAAATTGGTCAATCATATCTTGTGATTTTTTTTCAAAATCGGGAGCTTGTACATCTAATTTTGAAAATTTCATGCGAAATCCTTTTTCCACAACTGGATTTAACTCATACATATATTTTTCCCTCCATTATCTATTATACACGTAAAACTCAGAAATCGCAATCCCTTTACATTAGTTTTTCCAAACTTCTTTCCGCTAATTTTGTATATCGCTCTTTTTTATCTTTTATTTTCTTTCCTTCCAATTCTGGTAATATTCCAAAATTGGCATTCATTGGTTGAAATTTTGTATTTGAGGTTGAAATATATTTGGCTAAACTACCTATAACTGTGTACTCTGAAAAAATCACTTTATTTGGTAAAACTTTATCATTACTAGATATATATGTATTTTTGTCTTCTACTTTATTACTTTTTTCTGTTTGCATACTTCTAAACTGAGCCACTGCATTTAAGCCTGCTACCATTCCAGAAGAAATAGATTCTACATACCCCTCTACGCCTGTTATTTGTCCTGCAAAATAAATATTATGGTTACTTTTTAGATTATAGGTTTCATCTAGTAATTCCGTGGAGTTAATATAGGTATTTCTATGCATAACACCATATTTCACAAATTCTGCATTTTCTAGTCCTGGTATCATAGAAAATACTCTTTTTTGCTCTCCAAATTTCAAATTAGTTTGAAATCCAACCATATTGTACATTCTTCCTTGTTTGTCATCTTGTCTTAATTGTACAACTGCATATGGTCTTCTTCCGGTCCTTGGATCATCAAAGCCAACTGGTTTTAATGGTCCAAATCGTAAAGTATCTATTCCTCTTTTTGCCATAATTTCAATCGGCATACAACCTTCAAAAATTTCTCTTTTTTCAAAATCATGTAAAGTGATAACTTCTGCATTGATTAATTCTTTCACAAAATTCTCATATTCTTCTTGGTTCATTGGAAGATTAATATAACTTTGCGTTTCTTCTTCCTCTTCTAATCGTTTTTTCCATTCTTCGATTGTCTCTTCTTTCTTCTTTTCTTGTTGATATCTATCTCCATAAAAGGCAATGTCAAAATTTATACTATCTTTATTAATGATTGGAGCTGCTGCATCATAGAAATATAGCTTATCATGGCTAGTTAACTTTTGAATATGTTTTGCCAAGCCATCTGAAGTCAATGGTCCTGTGGCAATAATGACAATCCCCTCTTCTGCCATTTTTTCTATATCTGTTATTTCTTCATGTATCACTTCTATATTTTCATTTTCTTCAATTGCATTTGTTACTTTTCTCGAAAAAATATCTCTATCCACAGCCAATGCTTGTCCAGCAGGCACACTGGTTTCATCTGCTATTTTAATTAATAGAGAGTCTAATCTTCTTAATTCTTCTTTTAATAAACCACATGCATTTGTTAGCAAATTAGATTTAAAAGAATTGCTACACACAATCTCTGCTAAATCTTTGTTACTATGTGCTGGAGAAAATTTTACAGGTTTCATTTCATACAATTTTACATGTATGCCTCTTTTGGCAATTTGATAAGCAGCTTCAGTGCCAGCTAAGCCACCACCTATAATTGTTATATAATTTTTCATAACATTATCCTTTCATCAAATTTAGTGATGATTTGGGGACGGAGAAAAAATCATCATTTTATTTTCATTTGCTATTTGCAAAAAACAAATTCCAAAATGATGATTTTTTCTCCGTCCCCAAATCATCCCCAAATCATCATTCCTCAAACAACCTCATAATATCTTCTCTAGACAACCTATTAATAAATGAAGTCTTCGTACTAAGCATATTATCCATCAATTCTGCCTTTCTTTGTTGCAACTCATATATTTTCTCTTCAATCGAATTTTTTGTAATCAATTTATACACTTGCACATTATTTTTCTGTCCAATACGATATGCTCTATCTGTCGCTTGGTTTTCTGTGGATATATTCCACCATGGGTCGTAATGTATAACCATGTCAGCCCCTGTCAAATTTAGTCCTGTTCCTCCTGCTTTTAGCGATATTAAAAAGATTTTGATATTTGGATTTTCGTTAAATTCGTCTACCAAATCTATTCTTTCGTCTACTTTTGTTGCTCCTGTTAATTTAAAATATTTGATATTTAACTTTTGCAATTCTTTTTCTATAATTGGAAACATAGATGTATAGCCAGAAAATAGTAATATTTTGTGGTTTCCTTTTACGGCATCTTCGATTATTTCCATACATTGATTTAGTTTACTGCTTCCACCTGCATAATCTTTGATAAATAAACTCGGATGACAACATATTTGGCGTAGTCTTGTTAATACAGATAAGATTTTGATGTGACTTTTTTCAATTCCGTTTAAATTGATTTCTTCTGCTACTTCTTCTTTAGCCTGGGCTAGATAAGAAACATATAGATTTTTTTGTTCTTCTTCCATTTCGTTATTTAAAACAGTTACCGTTTTTTCTGGCAATTCTGTTAATACCTCTGCTTTGGTTCTCCTTAGAATAAATGGTTCTATTAACATTTTTAATTTATTCATTGCTTGTGTATTATTTTCTTTTACAATTTGCGTTTCATAAAGTGTCTTAAATTTCTTGTATGAGAATAGATAACCTGGCATGATATAGTCAAATATAGACCACAATTCTGCTAATGAATTTTCTATTGGTGTTCCTGTTAAGGCATATCTGGTTTCCGCATTAATTTTTTTGATAGCTTTTGCATTTTGTGTATTACTATTTTTTAAGTATTGTGCTTCATCTGCAATAATATATCGAAATTGATAATTTTTATCTTTATACAAGTCAATATCTCTTTTTAGTAAATCATAAGAGGTTATAACTAAATCATAGTTTTCAATTTCTGCAATTTTTCTTTTTCTTTCTGACAATGTACCATTGATTACTAAAGTTTGTAAATCTCCTGCAAACTTCTCTGCTTCATTTTGCCAGTTTAATGACAAAGAACTTGGAGATATCACAATACTGGTTTTTCTTTCTTGTTTATCTGTTTTTTGGACATAATCTAAGATAACAGACAACATTTGTATTGTTTTTCCTAATCCCATATCATCTGCTAATATGCCACCAAATTTATATTTATCTAATGTTTTTAACCACTTAAATCCTATTTTTTGATAATATCTTAATGTGTTTTCTAAGATTTCTGGTATTTTGACTTCATCATTGTCATTTTCTTTGTTTAGTTCATTTACAATGTTTCTGTAATTTTCATTTTTAACAACTTGATTGCCTTTTGCGCCTTTTAGCAATTCTTCTAGATATAGGCTTCTATACATTGGAAGATTTACTTCTCCCTCTTCTAAGTCTTTATAGTCTATATCCATGCCTGTTACCAATTTATCAATAAAATCTAATTCCTTATTATCTTCTAATTCTAAAAAGCTTCCATCTTTTAATCTGTAATACTTCTTCTTAAGTTCATATTTTTGCATAATCTTTTCTAGTTCTTTGATATCAATGTCCAAATTGCTTAAGTCTATAGAAAGTAAATTATTTTCAATCTTTACCCCTACTGTTCCCATTTTTGGTTGTCTAATTTGTTTCTTCTTAAAATTTTCTGTTACTAAGACCTCAAAATGTTGCATATAGTAATTGATGTCTTGGGTTAAAAATTGATAGATTTTATCATTGTCTGGTAAGATAAATCGTAAATTTTTTACATCAAACATAAATCCTGTTTTTCGGAAGATATTTAATGCTTTAGTTTCTTTTATCATATTTCTTGGTATATCAATTTTTTGTTTTTCATCTAATGGATTAAATTCTTGATTATCATAGCAAAATTTCACATCTGCTACTAAATAGTCATTTTTATCAAAATCCAAGTAGACTTTTGTTATTAATGTTTTTGGTTTATATTTTTCAATTTCTTCTTCAGAAACATTTTCTAACTTGATAGCATTTTTCACTTTTGGAATAATAACAGAAAATAGCTGTGATAGCTCTTCTGTTCCTAGTTTTACTTCTGTCATATAATTTTGTCTAAAAATTTCTAAAAGTTTCAAATTTGCTTTTTCAAACTTTTTGTTACAACGATATAGTTTATGCTCATCAAGTACATATTTATATTCTTTTCCCTGCAATATAGAAATTTTATAGATTTCTACATTAGGGATAATTTCATAACTGTCTTTGTCTAGCTTTACTAGTTTAAATTGAATGTCTGGTTGTTCTTCTGTAAATTCAATTTCTGTTTGCTTATATTCTTTTTGAAAACTCACCTTTTTCCCTTTTAAAATCTCAAATAAATCATCAACACCACTATTGCTTAAAATGATACTAGTTTCACTTAAAGCGTTACCGTAAAAGCGGTAATTGCTATTAGAATTTGAATTGGCATATTTGATAATCTCTGCATACTTCATCAAAAAGTCTAATAATGGTAAACTTTCTTTTTCAAAACTCTCTCTTGTATGAACAAATTGTAATTTTTGACCATAGCGATATAATTCTTTATTTAACATTCTTGTATAAAAATCAGATAAATTTTTAATTTTATACATTCGTTTATTTCCAACTTTAAATTCTACCTTCATATCGCCTGTAAATTTATCATAAAAAATCTCTGGCTCTAACTTAATGGTCCCTTGTTCTTTTAGCTCACTTTCCTCTTCTTCAATCCCTTCGATTTCTTCATTATAAAAAATATTTACAATTTGCTTAAAACCTCTATATTTATCATATCCAGAAGAAAGATGAGATTCCATTTTTGTATTATCACTATCTGCCAAATCATCTGTTTCATGCTCTTTTTCACTACTATCAGTAAACTCTAAAACAGTTGCCAATGTGTGTTTACATACCCCATAATAATTATGATAATCTGGGCAAGTACAAGTAATATCTTCAATTTCTCCATTTTGTACAAATATATATGTATGATATTCCTCATTTCCATATACACTACCCTTAATTTCAAAATTTAATGGATTTTGGTACTCAAAATCAATAATATCTACTCTGCCTTCTTCTTTATATTCATGTGCTCTTCTTGTCCTAGAAGTCCCTGCATCATTACATAAATTATCGATTATATTGTTATTAATTATCATATTTTTTACCTCTCACTTGGCAAAAAATTATATAACATTTTGGGACTTTTTTCAAGTGGTTTTTATCAAAAAATTGCCACTTGGCGAACGCTTTAGTTACATACACTAAAATTTTTTTCCCATAAAATAGATTGTTTAAGCAATTATTCTTTTTTTTTATTTTAATAGTTTTAATTTTTATAAATATATGATAATATAAACATAATGAAGAATGAAAAATACAAGCACAAATGAGGAGGATTAATGAACGCTCAAGATTTAAGAAATTTATTAGAACAAACCGATGATAAATTAAGTATATTTGTGAATAGGGAAACACTAAATAAATATAAACTTAGCGTAAAAGAATTTTTGGATTTAATTAGTGATTTTTTGAATGATGAAGAAAAATTGAAATTATTTGATTATTCACACTTTAGGCAATTTAAAAGTTCGATAAAAGCTGGAATAATTGCTCTTGTTTCAGATGAGCATATAATATTACAGATGATGAACAATGATAATATTATGGATGACTTTAAAAGTTATCAAATAGTTGATATTATGAAAAAAATGAGTGATACTGGAAAACAACAATTATTATATAACCAAGAATTTATAGAAAAACATCAAATCGCTGATTATGAACTATCAGAAATTATTTCAAGCTTAACAGAAGAAGCAAGAACAGAAATATTAATGGACATAGACTTAATTAAAAATAAATTACATTTAGAAGATTTTCAAGTTACCAAATTAGTAAAGGGACTATCAAGTGATGAAGCAAAAGATAAAGCAATAGAAATATATCAATTTGCAAATCATCAGAAAATTGATGTATTAAATACCTGTAATAATAGTCATAAATTAGATATATTACTGAAAGAAAAAGATTTTAACAAGTCTAATATTATTGATATATTACAAACATTAGATATTGAAACTTTGAGTGAGTTTTTAAAAGAACATAAAGAATTTTGTAGTGAAAATGAAATATCTCCTTATGAAATTATACATAAATTAGATTCTGAACAGCAAAAAGAATTTGTAGCAAACTTAGAAAACATTAATTTAACATTAAGTGAAAAAAGAGAAATACTAGCTATGCTTAAAACAGATGTTAAACAGAATCTTGATACAACCAATTTTCCTGAAGAATATAAATCAGCACTTAGTATACAAACAACAGAATATGGTGGAAGAGTTATTTTGGATTTAGAAAGAAATTTAGAAGACTATCGTGGATTGGATAATTTAATGAGGATAAATCCAGAAGAATTTACAGAAGAACAGAAAACTAAATTTATAAAGCTTTGTGATATTTGTCCGAATATGACGGTACTCAGTACTCTAAATAATACTGTAACATTTGATTCAAATGCTACAGAATACAAAGAAGCAGAAGAATGGATAACCTCTATAATTGATAGCTTAAATCCTGAATATTCAAAAGCACAAAAAATGGCAGTAATAGATAATGCAATAGGTAAAAAAATAAGTTATAGTCCTGACTTTGGCACAGAGGTATCTAATAGTTCAGATTGTAGAGCTTTGTGGAAAATAATTAGTTCTGGTTATGGTGTTTGTAATGGAATAGCGAAAGTAGAACAATATATGCTTAATAGAGTTGGTATAGAAAGTAAAATTATAAGTAGTGGTATACATGCATTTTTAAAAATTAAGGATATTGAACTTCCACTTGCAAATGGAGAAATTGCAAAAGGCAATACTATATTAGATCCAACTTGGAATTTAACAAGACATAGATTTGGTGGAAAGCCTGATAATTTTTGTATAAGTTATGAACAAGCAAGAAAAAACGATATTGATACCGAAGGCAAAGACCATAATTGTCATAAAAATGATGAACAATTGCAAGATGTAACTTTAAATTTAGATGAACAAAGTTTAAGAAGACTATTTACAAGTGTTGGCTTGGCGGACAGCGATGGTCAATTTCCAATAAAAGATTTATTAGAAAAATCAAAACTATTAGATGAAATTTATGCTAATCAACCAGAGCAAAATATTAGTAAACAATTTTTATTACTAAGGCAGACTTGCCCTGAATTTGCGACATGCCAAAATTCTAGTATGAGTATTTTAAGTGATGTACTTTTAAGTAATGACAACTTGAGATTTAATAAATGTGTTGTAAATAGAGTCTATAATAGAGCAGACGAAGAAAAAAGACCAATTCTATTTGTTTATATCAATTCAAATGAATTAGGAAATAAATTTTACTTTGCTAATAAAGATGAAGGACAATTTGTAGAATTGCCACAAGAAGAATTTATCAAACAATTTGAATGTTACGAAGAAGATTTAAAAAAGCATAAACGGACTTAGACCATGGGAAGCTAAAGAGCAAGGAAAAGAAGATATTGATTTATCAAAAAGTTCTGGTAAAATAGTAGCTGAGGAGGGGCAAGAAAGATGAGTATTATAAGAAAAATGATTTTATTTATAAAAAATATATTTGTTAAACAAGATGAAGTAAAAAGATTAGAAGAAACTAAGATTGTTATAGAGCAAGATAAAAAAGAGAATTTCATTGAATCTTTAAAAATAACTACTACTGAAAAAAGAATAAAGAATAAAGTTGAAACATTAACTTGTAATGGAGATGGACTAGGAATACAAAAAAAGATAACTTGTTAAATAGATAATAGCAGAGTTTTTTAAAACCCTGCTATTACTAATTCTAGCAAAAGAAAAAATATTCCCCACAATAAAATATTGCAGGGAATTATTTTTTTATAGGATTGCCATAACCGCTTTTTTTTTACTATTTTTTCCATAGTAAGACGCAATAAGTTCATCTAATTCTACACTTAGCTTATAGATAACACTATAATCTTTTCCTTCCTCGATACTTTTATTCAATTTATCTCTCAATTTACAAATTTCATCATTTAACATATCTATCTCTCCTTTTCTAAATTTATCTTCTGTATATTTATAAATTAACACATAAAAATCGGTCAGTCAAGCTATTTCAATACTTTTTGCCAAGTTTCGTATGACAGTTTTTTACATTTTTCGACACTTAGATTTGAAAAAAAACAGTATTATCTATTTTGTGATTATAATACTGTTTTTCTTGTATTATTTGCAACGGTTTTCTTCTTTAATTTTTGACAATAGAAAGCACCATTTTTTCTTCTTTAAATACATCATTTAACACTTGTACTAAATATTCTACATTTATATTAGTAATTTCGTCTGAATATTTGAAACTATTAATTCCTTTAAAATAATCTGCTAAAAACATTCTAGCAATATCGCTAACGTCATTGTATTCTTGCACATATTCTCCATAAAGTTTTTTCTTAATTCTTGTGAAGTCTTCTTCTTGTATTCCGTTTTCTTTTAGGCTTCTTATTTCTTCTTTTAGCTTTTGATAAACGGTTTCTGGTGTATTTGATTGTCCAGAAAATAGGATATGAGCATATGTTGATGAAAATTCATAACTTATACCAATTCCGCCATAGATAGTTCCCTCATCATATAATTGTTTATATAACTTAGAACTTCTTCCTGCCAATATTTCAAGTAAAATTTGAATTGCCAAATCTTTTCTTACAATTTGTTGTTCATTTTCATGGTTGATATCCATTGGCATATCTTTTATTCCTATCGTATACATTGGGCTACTTACTTCTAGTTTTTGCTCAATTTTTTCTTGTACAATAGTTTCTGGTTCTTCAGGATAAATTCTTTTTATTTCTCCATTTGCTTTCGTATTTTTTAGTCTTTTCTTAACTTCTTCCAATAATACCTCTGGTTCAAAATCTCCACAGATAACCATGACCATATTAGATGGGTTATAAAATGTTTGATAACATTTATATAATATCTCTTTATCTATTTTGCCAATAGATTCAATCGTTCCAACAATATCTATCTTTACAGGATTATTATGATACATTGCTTGCATCGTATTTAAATATACTTTCCAGTCAGGATAATCGTCATACATCATGATTTCTTGTCCAATGATACCTTTTTCTTTTTCAACATTTTCATCTGTAAAATAAGGATTTTGGACATAATCCATAAGTTCGTCCATGGCTTCATAAAAATTGTCTGTACATTCAAATAGATATGCTGTATGGTCATTTGTGGTGTATGCGTTAGCATCTACCCCTAAAGCTGTTAATACATCTAAACTATTTGTTCCATTTTCTTGTTCAAACATTTTATGTTCTAGGAAATGGGCAACACCATTTGGCACTTTTGTTTCTTTGTCCTCTCCTGGAACAACAAATACACTATCATTTGAACCATAATTGGTTCCCCATATCATATATTTTTTTCGCATGCCTTTTTTTGGTATTATCATAACAGGCATTCCATTTTCTAATTTTTCATAATATAGTTTTTCTTTCACTTTTGAATTTTCTATTATTTTCATAAATCTCTCCTCTGTTCTTAATAAATTACGATTGATGTTATGTTTCACATAACAGAACGTAAAAAATACGTTGTATGAATTTCTATTCTATTAGCTACTTGTAACACATTTTCTCTTGTTACATCTTGGATTTTTTGCTTATAGTCCTCTATTGTATGTTTATTATTAGACATTTCCTGTCCAAAATAATATGTGATACCTGTATCTTGTTCATCATCAATTGTATCAATAATTGCCATAATAGATTTTTTAGCATTTGCAAATTCTTCATCTGTAAAGTTGTTATTTTTCATGTCTTCTAATTGTTGTTTTATCAATTCTACAGCTTTTTCATAATTTGAAATTTCTATTCCACAATTGATAAAAATTTTGTCCTTATATCGAAAATAATTAGATCCTGCTGCATAAGCCAAATTCGCTTTTTCTCTTACATTTTGGAAAATCTTAGAGTTTGCTCCACCACCTAAAATGGTGTTATACACTAATGCACAATATTTTTCATCTTCGTTTTTAGAATGGACATCTAGTCCCATAACCAATTTTCCTTGTGTTACATTTCTTTGTTCAATGACTTCTCCTTGTGGTTCACATGGTGGTTCATTTTCTTGATTATACTGTGGTTCTCTTTCTTCCAAATTTTTCATACATTCATTTTCTTGTAAAATAGTTTCTAATGTTCCATCAACATTCCCTGAAACAAAAATATCGATTTTACATTGTTTGATTAATGTTTGATAATCTTGGTATAAACTGATTTCATCAATCTTTTCTAAATCTTCTGCATATCCAAATCTATATAACCCAAAAGCTTTTCCTTTATACATTTCTTCTATACATCTGTCTAGTGCATATCTTGCCTTATTGTCTGTTCTTGCTTCAATTCTTTGCTTCATATTTTTCTTTTCTTGCTCTACATACTCTTTCTTAAATCCATTGTTTTCAATTAATGGATTAAATACAATTTCAAATATATTTTCTATAGCAGTTTTCAACATATTTTCCCCTGGTTGTGGTAAAAATATGTCATTAATCGTTTCTATATAAAATTTTAAAACTTGATTATCTCCAGTTTTATCAATTCCACAGTCAAAACTTGCACCATAAAGTTCTTCTAGCTTTTTGCTAATTTCTTCTTGTGTTTTCATAGTCTTACATCCTCTTCTTAACACTGCTGAAATTAAAGCATTTGCTGTTACTGTTTCTCTTGTAAGTTTTGTTGTTAAAAATACAGCCACTAAATTTGTTTTAAATTTATCTGTATTTAGAACATGAAGTTTTATCCCTTTTTTGATTTGTTTTTCTGTATAATTCATATTATTCTTTCCTTTCTCATTTTTATATAACAAAATTCATGCTTATCTTATTATATCACATTAACAAATTTATTATTATGGTTTTTACAAATTTGTATGAGTTTTTTTGACTGGGGAATCCCCTAGATTTCAATATTTTTAAGCTCCAAGTTATAATTTGATTCAAATTTCAATGATTTAAACTATTTATAGTTTACTATATTTTTATTTTTAGTTCAACTTTAATAAGCCAAATTTTATATATTTTTTGACCTTTTTCTTTAGTTTATTAACATTAATTCGCTACATTTTTTATCTT
>CALXAE010000040.1 GCA_944386205.1 uncultured Clostridia bacterium | reverse complement strand
TTACAGTAATCATAATTGAAATCTTTTCTTTTTAAATCTTCTTTTCCTACTGGAATGGCATCTTCTGGACAAACAGGGAAGCAAAGTCCACATTGTTTGCATTTATCTGATAAAAATACAGGATAAGAACTTCTCCAGTCTCCAGTTTTAAAATCTCTTGCATTTCCAGCAGTATAAATATCTCCACCAGGAGTTAGTTTCTCCATAGGTGTGTTGGCATTTATATCTGTCATAATTATTCACATTCCTTTCATTATTATTGAATTTTCTTAACTTCTTTTAAAGCCATTTCTAATGCTTTCATATTTCCGTCTATAACTTCAGGCTTTTTCGCAAATTTATGTTTAAAAGAACCTTTCATATCTTCTAATAATTCATCATCTGTCATAATTTTACTTACTTTAACAATTGCAGCTAGCATAGGTGTATTAGGAAAATATCTTCCTAAAGCCTCCTCTGAAATTTTTCTAGCATCAATTGTATAAATTTCTCCAGAATATCCTTTTAATGCTTTTTTTAAGTACTCAGCAGATTTTGTTGTGTTAATAACAATAGATCCTGTTTCTTTCAAACCAGAAGTAACATCAACTGATTCTAAAAGCGTGTCATCTACAACTACCACATAATCTGGTTCATAAATATTACTATGAATTGTGATAGGTGTTTTGCTAATTCTGTTGTATGCAGTGATAGGGGCACCCATTCTTTCAGGACCATATTCAGGGAATCCTTGAATATATTTACCAGTATTGAATGCGGCATCAGCTAATAATAAAGATGCTGTTTTGGCACCTTGGCCACCTCTACCATGCCATCTAATTTCTATCATGTTATCCATTCTTAATTGCCTCCTTTTATTAAAATTTTACGACTTTAGTATATGCCTAAATGGTTCTAATGTCAATAGATTTGACGAAATGGTTGGGATTTAATTGAACCATTTTGGCACGTCCCCAACGGTTCAAAGATTTTTTAACAAATTACTTGTATAATCAAAAGAATTATGATATAAATATAGTTATAAAAATAAAGCTAAGGAAGAAAGGCGGAGTTTTTGTGGAAGAAGAAATGGATAGAGACCAGAAAACAATTTTAATTGTTGATGATGAACAACCAATAAGAGATATTTTGGTATATAACTTAAAAAAGGAAGGATATAATACAATTGAAGCAAGTGACGGAATAACAGCGTTAAATATAGCTTTAGAGAAATATCCAGATTTAATTTTGTTAGATATCATGCTTCCAAAAATGGATGGATTATCTGTATGTAAAAGAATAAAAAATTCATATAATGTTCCTATTTTAATGCTAACGGCAAAAGATGGCGAAATTGATAAAATATTAGGTTTAGAATTAGGAGCAGATGATTATATTACAAAACCATTTAGTGTAAGAGAGTTAGTTGCTAGAGTAAAAGCAAATTTAAGAAAAGTGGAAAATATGTCTATAGCGAGAATGGAAAATGATAATACAAATAAAAAGAAAGAAAATAAAATCATCGTCAATGATTTAGAGTTGGATTTAGATAAATTTGAAGTAAAAATCAGAGGAGAAATTATAGATTTAACCGTTAGAGAATTTGAGGTTATTAAATTTTTAGCATCACAGCCAGGACAAGTGGTAACAAGAGAAACTTTATTGGAGAAAGTTTGGGGATATGAATATTATGGGGATATTAGAACTGTAGATGTTACAGTAAGAAGAATTAGAGAAAAGATTGAAAAAGATACATCATCTCCAAAAATTTTAATAACCAAAAGAGGGGTAGGATATTATATAGCTTCTAAATAATAGAATTTAAGGAATAGAAAAATGGATAGAACAAAAACTAGAAAAATTATGGTAGGAAATGTACAAATTGGTGGACAAAATAAGGTGGTTATACAATCTATGTGTAATACCAAAACAAAAGATGTAGAAGCAACTGTAAAACAAATATTAGCACTAGAAAAAGCAGGGTGTGAAATTATTAGAGTGGCAGCTTTAGATATGGAAGATGCCAAAGCAATAAAAGAAATCAAAAAACAAATTCATATTCCTATTGTTGCAGACATACATTTTGATTATAGAATTGCATTAGAAGCCATAAAAGCAGGTGTGGATAAAGTAAGAATTAATCCTGGAAATATTGGAAGTGAAGATAAAGTAAAGGCTGTGGTAGATAAGTGTAAAGAAAACCATATTCCTATTAGAATAGGGGTTAATGCAGGTTCTTTAGAAAAAGATTTACTTGAAAAATATGGAAAGCCAACAGCAAAAGCAATGGTGGAAAGTGCAAGTAGACATATAGCAATTTTAAAAAAATTAGATTTTAATGATTATCTTGTTTCTTTAAAGGCATCAAATTTGGATTTATGTATTGAAAGTTATGAAGAGGCGTCAAAAGCGTTTGATTGTCCTTTACATTTAGGAATTACAGAAAGTGGAACAGAATTTAGTGGAACTGTAAAATCTAGTATTGGATTAGGATATATGTTAAGAAATGGCATAGGAGATACGATTAGAGTTTCTCTTTCAGATGACCCAGTAAAAGAAATTAAAGTAGCAAAAGAAATTTTAAAAGATTGTAATTTATATCATAAAGTTCCAACATTAGTAGCATGTCCTACTTGTGGAAGAACACAAATTGACTTAATTCCAATCGCAAAAGAAGTAGAAGAATTTTTAAGTACCATAGAATCAGATATTACAGTAGCTGTAATGGGATGTGCGGTAAATGGACCAGGAGAAGCAAGAGAAGCAGATATTGGAATTGCAGGTGGCATAAAAGAAGGACTTTTATTTAAAAAGGGAGAAATTATAAAAAAAGTGCCACAAGAAAAAATTGTGGAAGTATTAAAACAAGAAATATTAGAAATGGTCAAATAAGATGTTAAACGAAAAAATTTAAATAAGCTCAGAATGAAAGTAGATACTTTTATATAATAAAAAATAAATTTAAAATGGAGAAAAGAAGAATATGGAAGCAATTGTTGGAAAAACAGCTGGATTTTGCTATGGCGTAAAAAGAGCTGTAGAAGGAGCAAAAGAGGAATTAAAAAAAGAACAAAATATTTTTGGATTAGGAGAAATTGTACATAATCAAGATGTTATAAAAGAGCTAGAAGAAAAAGGAATGCAATTTATAGACGATTTACAAGAAGCAAAAGGAAAGGTTTTAATTCGTGCACATGGTGTGCCAAAAGAAATTTATGAAAAAGCAAAAAAAGAACAAGTAGAAGTGATAGATTATACATGTCCAAAAGTCTTAAAAATTCATGAGATTGCACAAAAGTATGCAAATGATGGATATTTTATATTTCTTTTAGGAAATAAAAATCATCCAGAAAATATCGGAACACTAAGTTTTTGTGGAGAAAATAAATATGTGATAGATAAAGAAGAAAGCACGATAAAAGCATTAGATATGTTAGAAAAATCAAATGTAAAAAAATTGCTTGTTATATCACAAACAACGTTTAGTTTAGAAAAATTCTATATTATAGAAGAAATTATAAAAAATGAATTACCAAGAGATATAGAATTGGTTATCAAAAATACCATTTGTCAGGCAACAGAAATTAGACAAAAAGAAACAGAAGAAATGGCTAAAAAAGTAGAGGGGATGCTCATTATTGGCGGAAAGAATAGTTCAAATACCCAAAAACTATATGATATTGCCAAAAAACATTGTCCAATATCTATCTGGATAGAAAATGCAGAAGAATTGCCAATAGAAAAGATAGAAAAACTTAGTAAAATAGGAATTATGGCAGGTGCATCTACACCAAAAGAAAGTATAGATGAGGTAGAAGAAAAAATAAGAAAAGAATGTATGAGAAAAAATTAAGTCATTAAGAGCGTATTTTATATTTCCTCCATGTGATAATTTAACAAATACATATGGCTTTTGTCGAATTTTGCGACGAAAAGTCTGAAAATATTGAAAGAACTTGTTGACAAGTTCTTTTTTTGAAAGTATACTCTAAGAAATTATATAATTTTATTCAATAGAAATTTCTATCCATTATGGCTTAAGTATCAAATTTATTCAAGTCATAAAAATCCATCATTTAAAATTCAATATTTTCTATATCATAAAAATTCCAAAATAAAAGTCAAGAAAAATTTACATTCATTAGAATAGAAAACGTAATTTTTATATATAGAAAAAACAAAAAAGGAGGTTAATGTAAGTAGCGCTACAAATCATTTATGAACAGAAAATTTGTTGCAAAAAGTAATTTTGTATTACGACGAGTATTAAACACACAAAAGAATGTAGATATTTTAAAAGAATTGATTGAAGTAATATTTCAAATAAAAGTTAAAGAAGCAAAAATAAATCCCTACTTGAAAGAAATAGAAGATAGTTTGCCAGCGGAAGAAAATTTTGGAATTGCAGATTTAAGAATTAAGACAGAAGAAAATGAAGAACAAAATATAGGAATTCAAATTATTGATGGTGAACATGTTCTAACAAAGATGCTTTTATATTATGCACAAATCCACGGAAATCAACTAGAATATGATGAAGAAAGAGAAGTTGTTAAAACTATGACAATCAATATATTAGATTTCATATTTACAAAAGAAATGAATTATCATAGTAGAATGATTTTAAGAGAAGAAAAAATGACAAATGTTATGAGTGACTGCCTAGAAATTCATATTTTGGAATTACCAAAATTTAAAAGGAGACTAAATAAAGAAATGACTTTGAAAGATGCCTGGATGAGTTATTTAAAAGGAGAAAATATAGAAGAAGCTATTAAAAAAAGTGAAAAAATAAAAAAGCTAGATAATTTGCTAAAAAAATATTGGAGGGAGGAGGTAATGGAATAGAAAATCACTCTAAAAGCCAAGATTATACTATTTTATATTGTATTTATTAAATGGCTGGCATTGCGAAATATACAAATTCTAACATTATAAAGCAGGCACCTCTCACAGCAAGTCTGAGATTCTCCTACTTGATAATGTAAGAATTTGTAATATTTCTCCATTAGCACATTTAATTTCATAAAATATAAAAAAGTATAATCTTGGCTTTTAAAGTGTATAAAACTTAGTCGCTAGTGTGCATCTGTTAAGGTTGGTTTTAAAGTAACCGTGATAATTGTTCCTTCTTGTACCAATTCATTTGCAGCATAATCTTGTGTTGTTACAATTCCAGAACCAGAAACACTAATATTTAGGTTTTTAGACCTTAAGGCGCTTGTGGCTTGAGAAAGATTCATACCAGATAAATCAGGAACACTAACAGAAGTTCCAACAGTATCGCCTTCTCCATATAACATAATGATAGAACCACTAGACAATTGTGCACCAGGTTTTGGATTTTGATCTGCAACTAATGTTGAATTTTCATCTCCAGAAGAAACGACTTTACATTCAAATCCTGCATCAGTAAGTGTCTTTTTAGCTGCTGTAATTGTTTTATTTCTAATATCAGGAACAGTAATTAAGTTTTCAGAACTATTTTCTGCTTCTGTTGTATCAGAAGGTACATTTAAATATGGTAATATTTCAGCTAACATTTGTGAAACAACTGGTGCTGCGACAGAACCACCTTGATATCCATATTCTTCATTTTGAGGGTCATATAATGTAAGTAAGATAACAACTTGTGTATCTTCAACAGGAGAAATTGCTACAAATGAAGAAACATATCCATCTTCTGCATTTGCTTCAGTAGGTTCAGAAGTACCAGATTTACCACCAATAGAATATCCAGAAACTTGTACATTTTTACCAGTTCCTTCTAAAACAACAGATTCCATCATAGATTTTACTTGTT
This sequence comes from uncultured Clostridia bacterium, assembly GCA_944386205.1. Taxonomy (GTDB): domain Bacteria; phylum Bacillota; class Clostridia; order TANB77; family CAG-508; genus CAG-269. Next base: position 8,845 of record CALXAE010000040.1, on the reverse strand, counting down.
CAGCAGTTGATTGTGATATTACTTGTCTTACCTCTGTAGGTTGTGTTTCTGTGACAGCTCCTGTGTCTGTGTTTGTAATAGATTTTATAATATTTGGTTTCATCAAAACACCGTCATTTGCAACACAAGAAATTGCTGTTATCATTTGAAGAGGTGTTACTTGAAATCTTTGTCCAAATGCATATGTTGCAAGTTCAACAGGTCCAATTTCATCTAAATCATGGAAAATACTAGATTGTTCTCCATATAAGCCAGAATTTGTTGATTCAAACAATCCAAAGGCTTGATAATATTTATATAAAGTAGAAGCACCAATTCTTTGTGCTAATTGTATAAAAGCAGGGTTGCAAGAATTGCAAAGTGCTTGTCTTAAAGTTTGAGAACCATGAGGGTTATAATATCTCCAACAAGCAATGCTTCTATCTTCAACTTGTTCATAACCAGAACAATAAAAATCTCCAGCAGTGTCTGTAGAAGCTTTTCCTTCTTCTAAAGCAACACTAGCAGTAATAATTTTAAATGTAGAACCAGGTTCATAACTGTCTGAAACAGATTTATTAGCCCACATTCTATATAGAGCTTCGATTTTTTCTTCAGAACTTAAAGAATCATAAGTTTGAGCTAATGTTGAATTTGGTGTATAAGGAGAGTTTAAGTCATAATCTGGATAACAAGCCATACCTAGAATATCGCCAGTTTGAGGATCCATAACAATAACATTTCCGCCATCTTTACATTCATATCTGTTTACAGCTTGCTCTAAGTATTTTTCTATGGTAGATTGAATGTTTAAATCAATTGTAAGTGTAATATCACTACCATTTTCAGCGGAAATGTAGGTTTCTTCAGCGTTTGGGATTTCTTGCTGGCTACTATCTTGGGCACTAACAATTTTTCCAGGGGTACCTGTTAAGACGGAATCCCATTTAGACTCGATACCGCTTAATCCTTGGTTGTCATCACCGCAAAAACCAATTACATTAGAAGCAAGTTCTCCATAAGGGTAATATCGTTTTGTATCTTCATCAATATTAATACCAACAGAAATATCATTTTCATCCATCCAAGCTTCCAATTCATCCACTTTTTCTTGTTCTACTTTTTTGATAATAGTTTCTACTTGAGAAGTGCTATTTACTTTTTCTAAAGTTTCGTTATAATCTAATTCAAATATGTCAGAAAGTCCTTTTGCGACGGTTTCTTTCAAAGCTTTAGTTTCTTCATCTGTATCTCCGACAATTCTAGTAGGATTAATAGTTATTGTATCTACTTGTGCACTAATTGCTAAAGCTTTTCCAGTAGAATCATAGATATTTCCTCTTTTAGGGCTAAGAATTTGGTTAATAGCTTGTTGTTGGTAAGCCATCTCTGTTAGATAGGCACCATCTACAAATTGCAAAAATCCAATTCTACATAACAGTAAAACAAAAATAATGATGATAACAATAAAAATATTTCGCAATTTTGGAGTGTAGATAAGATTTTTAGAATCAAAATTACGATTTAGGCTAATTACGTTAGAATTTTCATCCGTTTTTGTTTTTGCCATTTTTATATTTGTTTTATTTCTGGTTTTCTTTTTTATATCTTGCTTATTTGAAGTTTTCTTTTTCATATTTTTTTTATTTGTATCCATAGCTTCGCCTCTTTTGTTAAAAATTTGCAATTATATTGTATATGAAAAATACTTAAAAAGCAATAAATACACAGAAAATTTACAATTCTTGTGATAAGCTATTTTTTGAATTACGAATTTTAAGTAAAAGATTGAAAAATAAAGCTTTATACAATATAATAAGAAAGTAAAAATATTCAATAAAAATAAAGGAATGTGAGTAAAATGAGTAATATTTTAGAAGATACCCAATTTATTATGAAAAAATATAAAATTAAAGCAAATAAATCGTTAGGGCAAAATTTTTTAATTAATCAAAATGTAGTAGATAAAATTGTAGAAAGTAGTAATATATCAAAAGAAGATTTGGTAATTGAAATAGGACCAGGACTAGGAACACTAACAAAAGAATTGTTAGAAAGAGCGGGAAAAGTCATTTGCATTGAATTAGACAAAAAAATGATAAAAATATTACAGGATAGATTTTCTTTATATGATAATTTTGAAATTGTGCATGACGATGTATTACGAGTAAGGCTAAACAAAATAATAAAAGAAGAAAAAGAAAAAAATGGATTTAAAACAGCAAAGATTGTTGCTAATCTACCATATTACATAACTACGCCAATTATCATGAAATTGTTAGAAGACAGATTAGATTTAGAAAGCATTACAGTAATGGTGCAAAAAGAAGTGGCAGATAGATTAATTGCCATTCCAGGAGAAAAAGAAACAGGAGCAATTACCTATTCAGTATATTATTATGCAACATCTGAGGGAATTTTAGAAGTACCAAATGACTCTTTTATTCCAGAACCAGAAGTTAATTCAAAAGTTATCAAACTAACAATCAGGAAAGAACCACCAGTAGAAGTAAAAAGTAGAGGGGTTATGTTTAAAATTATCAAAAGTGCTTTTATGCAAAGAAGAAAAACATTGCTAAATGCTCTAACCAATACAAAAGTATTTATGAGTAAAGAGGAAGGATTAAGCATTTTAAAAGACTTAAATTTAGATGAAAATGTAAGAGCAGAAAATTTATCATTAGAAGATTTTGCAGAGATAACTAATAGAATATTGGTAGATGAGGAGAAGAAAGATGTATAAACTAGTAGCAATTGATTTAGATGGTACACTTGTAACAGATGATAAAAAATTAACAAATAGGACAATAGAGACAATCAAAAAAGCAGCTGAAAAAGGTGTAAAAATTATGATATCTAGTGCAAGAGCATTCTATCGATTAGAAAAATACATAGATGCATTAGATTTAAGAAAAGAAGGACAATATACAATTTGTTTTAATGGGGCAATGATTGTAGAAAATGCAACAGGAAAAATAGTATATTCTAAGAATTTAGAAGAATATGAAGTAAAAGAAATAATAGAACTTGGTAAAAAATTAGAAGTCCCAATGATGTTATATGCAAAACAAATGAATTTTGTAGAACAAATTCCAGAAATATTAGCTAACAATAAAGCATATAAAGGTGTAAATTTTAAAATAGAAAAATTTGAAAAAAATGACTATAGTAAAGAAGAAAATCATGTTTACAGAATAGCTTTTATTGACAAGTCAGAAAAAATAATGGATATACGAAACAAAATACCAAAAGAAATCGTAGGAAAATATGAAATAACAAGTAGTGTACCAGAATATATTGAATTTGTAAAAAAAGGTATCAAGAAATCAGAAGCAATCAAATTTATTATGGAAAAATATCAGATTAAACAAGAAGAAGTGATGACAATGGGAGATGGAGAAAATGATATAGAAATGTTAAAGTTCGCAGGACTAGGCGTTGCTATGGAAAATGCAAGAGAGGATGTAAAAGAAGTTGCAAATGTTGTAACCACTTCTAATAATGAAGATGGTGCGGCAAAGGCAATTGAGAAATATATATTAAGAGAAAAATAAAACGGATAAAGATTAATAGAGAAAGTAAAGAAAATATATAATGAAGGGGGAATAATAATGAATAAGAAGAACAAAGTAGTAGTTTTAGTGGGTTCACTAAAATTTTGGAACAAAATACAAGAAATGCATGAAAAACTAGAATTACAAGGATATGCGGTTATTGGAATAACACCACATGTGATGGAAAGAAATTATACAAAAGAAGAAGAAGACTTATTAGATGAATTACAGATGTCAAAGATAAAATTGGCAGACGCAATTTTTGTGGTTAATGTAAATCAATATATAGGATTTAGCACGAATAGAGAAATTGAATTTGCAAAATCATTAAACAAAGAGATTATGTATTTAGAAGACATTAAGTAAAATGTGAGCATTAGCTAAATTAAATATTTGATTGAATACAACAAATGCTTATAAAAATGAATATTTAGTGGATAGTATACAAGGAGAGAAAAAATAATGAATTGTTTTATGTGTAAAGGGGATTTAGAAGAGAAAAAGGTAAATTATGTAGTAGATTTAGAAGATACAATTATTATTATTAAAGGGGTTCCAGCAAAAGTATGCACTCAATGTGGAGAACAATACTTTGATGACGAAACAGCAGAAAATATTGAAAATATTGTAAATCAGTTAAAACAATTAGCTACAGAAGTGACAATTGTTAATTATAAAGAAAAGGTTGCTTAATATTTAACTGCTTACAATCTGCTACCAATTGAATTAATAAAAAATAAAAAAATAAAGAGGGGTTCGTTTTAGGAATTCCTCTTTTTATACATAAAAATTAAAGATATAGATATGAAATCTATTAGGAAAGTGTAGGAAATGCACATTATTATATCCAGAAATTTATGATAAAATGTAAAAGTATATGCAATATAAATTTTGTAATAAATATTTATAAAAAGCTATCAATTTTATATGATTTATGATATAAAAAATAAAGAAATGCATTATATTTTTAGGGGGAAAACTAATGAATTTATTTGATAAAATAACCAATCCATTTGAAGATAATGAAACAGTAAGAAAAATACTAGATATATATTGTAATGCAAAGGTTAATAATGCAACAGAAGAAATAAATGATGCGGACGATTTATATAAACGAGTTATTGATTATGGTAAGGAAAATGAAAATAGCCAAATTGAATATGTTAGTGAGTTTGATAGATATATACGATTACCAAATCTTGATAAGCTATATGCCAATATCAGTCAATTAGATTTTGAAGCTTTTGATAAGCAAGTTGAGAAGATACAAAGAGAAATTGAGGCAAGACCAATTTCTGACATGGAAAAACAAAGGATGATTAGAAAATTACATAAAAAAACAATGTATCCTTTATCGCGATTAAAAATACTTTTTGACGAATTTAATAGTTTTAGTGATATTGAGAAAACATATAATGAGAAAAGATTTGCATACATAGAAAATATATTAATTAATTTAGATATATATCCAAGTCATAAAGAAGAATATATGCAACAATTACAACAATTCAATTTAACAAAAGAGCAGATACAAAATATAGAAATATTAACGACTTTTAGAAGAAAAATGAATAATAGATTTTATGGTGGAGAAGGGATTATGGGATTTCATGTAAATCCTCAAAATTTGCAAGTATATGATACAGGAGTAAACGAAGAGAAAGGAGAAATGAAATTTTATATTAATGCAGGAACGGATACATATAAATTTGCTTCACTGTTTCAAGAAAGGTGCGAAAGATTAGGGATTAACTATTATTTTAAAGTAGTAGACGCTTATAAGCAAGATGAATATGAAAGAAATGATAAAATGTGTATATATACTGAAAGGAAAGATGCTGAAAAATTTTTAGAAGTGATACAACAAGTTAAAGAAGAAAATCCAGATATTATATTAAAAAATCCTCCACTACTAACAGGTAAAATAGAAGGAAATATTGGTGTTGGAATGGATAATATATCATCAGAAGGAAAATCATATAATCAAGAAATGTCTACAATATGTTTTGAAACAATCAAAGAATTTTTTAAAGATATGCCAAGAGACCAAATACCAGGGTTTATAAAAGCAAATCCACAAGTAATTGAACAATTAAAATCTGAAATGATAGCAAAAGTTCAAAGCACAAGTTTATCTGAGTTATTTCCAAATAAAAAGGAAAAAGAAAAACAACAAACAACAGATTTAGAAGGTTTATCAACAGAAAGATTAGAAGAATTATTAAGAACAACACAAGAGCAAAATCAAAGCAAACAAGCTGAATTAGATCAATTATTGAAAAGGCAGAAACTTATAGAAAAAATAAGACAAGCTCAAGAAGAGGGAAAACAACTAGATAGGCAAATTGCAGAGGCTAGAGAAAAACTAGCACTAAGAGAAGGAGAGGAATATCATGAGTGACAATTTACCTCAAAAATATAAAAGCAATTTTTTTCAAAATATAATAAAAAAGATAAAGAATGTATTTTTTTATAAGGAAAAAAATATAGAACAAACAATGAATTCAATAGAGATAAAGCAGAATAAAAAAGAGAAGGTATCTAGTTTTACAGAGCAAATAAAAATTGGAGACGATAATAAAAATATTGATTATGAAAAAAAGAAATTTATGCAAAACTTAACTGAAAATCCTGAATTATTAAAAGAATTTTCCAATGATAGATTAGAAAAAATATTACAATATTATCTTGAAGAAAACAAGAAGAAAAGAGAAATACTTAAAAGACTTAATAGTTAGTCTTTGTATGTATTGTGTGAAAAAGTTTTTATATTATAATTATTTATAGTAAGAAAATATTTAAAGATAGTGCAGGTGTCTAAAAAATAAAAAAGGAGAATTTGGATTTATGCAAGTATCAAAAGAAGAGTTAAAAAGTATTTTTGAGGGTGGAGAATTTGCAGAAGAAGATAAAGCTATTATAGTAGATTTTTGTAATACATTCCAGAAAGTATTTTCAAATGTTATTGATGCAGATGAACTTATGAAAAGAATTCGTAGATTAAAGAAAATGGAATATAAACACCAAGGAGAAAAATGTGCTGCAACTTATTCTCAAAATGGAACATTAACGATAAATGATGACATACATGGAAATAAAAGAAAAGCTGTAATATATCATGAACTTATGCATTTAGTTTCAATGCACTTACCTCGTGAAAATCCTGAATTTGGTATAGCTCAAGGATTTAAAACAGGTTCAGTGGGGATGAACGAAATAATGACGGAATATTTTGCAACTAGATTACTATTACAAGAAGGTATAGAAGATTTAAAAGGAAAATATTATATAACTAATGAAGGTGGAATACAAGAATATGTGGAACATGAGGGAACAGGATATATTAAAGTTGCAAAATTAGGAGAAATGTATCATGAAATATTTGGTCAAGAAATTGTAGATGGATATTTTAATAATGCTATAAAATTTCAAGATATGTTTAATGAAAAATATCAGGTTCTAGGAGATGAAGAATTCACGCCTATGGAAAATGCAGTAGATACAGAAGGAAACATATACAAGAATTATGCAAATGCATTAAGAATATTTATGATTAATGAAGATGTAAAGTTGAAAGCAGGAAATCTTTCTATATACGAATATTTACAAGAAAGTAAAAGAATAAAAGATTGTTTACCTGTAAGAAGAGATGTAAACTTGGAAAGATGTGAAATAACAGGAATTCCTGCTGGAATAGAAAAGTATCTATTAAAATTAGACGAAAGATTTGTTGCTCAATTTATAAGGCCAGATGTAGTTGGAAAACCACAGAATGCTAATACATTAAGAAAAAAGAAAGATTTTTTTATTGGATTAAATGCTATTAGAGATAATATTGAGCAATTATCTCCTGAAGACTTAGATAATATTGAAATAGGTTCTGAATACAATCAAGATAGTAAAACTATGAATATATCGGTAAATGGAAAAAATATTCAAGTATTTACAGATAGAGAAACATATCTAGGTACTAATGAGATTGAAAAAATAAATACAAAGGATGTTGCTAAAAAATTTGCTAGAGATAAAGGTGTGGCATTAAAAAAAGAAGAAGCTCAAATGGTATTTCAACAATTGGAAAATAAACAAGAGCATATACAAGAAAGTCCAAGTTTGTCAGAATAGGAGAATAATATGATACAAACTGAAAAAATAGAATATCAAAAAGCATATGTAGAATTATATGAAATAATAAAAGTCTTACCGAAACAAGAAAGAGATAAAATTCCTAATACATTTTTGAAAAATCTAAAAGATAATATGGATACAGAATATAAATTTACATTTGATACAGGAAAAAGTATATTAGATCAAGAATATAAAGTTGAAACAAAAGCATTATTTGTAGAACTATATGAAAGATATTTGGCACCTATAGAAGAAAAAGAATTTTGGAACAAATATGATAAAATTTGTTTTGATATGATAGAAGAAGAAAAGCAAAAAGAATATGATTCAGAAAACATATTTAGTAATAGAAATTTGGTAAAAGAACCTGTAATTAATGAAGAAAAAAATAATAATAATTTACCTATTGAAATACAGAAAGAAAACATTTTAATAAAATTTGTAAAATTAATAAAAAAGATATTTCATGTAAAGTGAAACATATAATTTTAAAATATATGAAGTAAATAGAAATTGAGATTTAAACTTGATTTCTATTTTTTTGTTGATATTTAAGATTATAAACAGGTATTCACCGATATTATTTCTGACAGAATAAGAAAAAAATAAGAACAAATTTTCGCAAAAATATTGAAAAATTGTTAGAATTATGATATAAGTATTATATCAATTGAAACAAGAAAATATTATAAAAGTAATAACAAAATTAATATGAAATGGAGAATTAAAATGCAAAAAAATGAAAATAATATAATAATTTATCAAGATGAAGATGGTGTTACAAAAGTTTCAGTAAGACTTGTCGATGAAGATATATGGTTAACTCAAAATCAAATTGCCGAAATTTATAAAACGACCCAAGAAAATATTTCAATGCACATAAAAAATATTTATAAAGATGGAGAATTAGAAAATAGTTCAACTAATAAGAAATTCTTATTAGTTCAAAATGAAGGAAATAGACAAGTTAAAAGAAATATAGACCATTATAATTTGGATATGATAATAGCCTTAGGATATAGAGTGCAATCACAGGTGGCAACAAGATTTCGTATATGGGCAACTCAAAGACTTCACGAATATATGCAAAAAGGATTTACAATGGATGACGAAAGATTAAAACAAGGTGGAAATAGATATTTTAGAGAATTATTACAAAGAATTAGAGATATTCGTTCATCTGA
>CALXAE010000039.1 GCA_944386205.1 uncultured Clostridia bacterium | reverse complement strand
AGTTCAGATACCTACTTGGCAGATATGATTTCTGAATTAGAAAACAAGACATTTGTTACTAATTCTGATGCCCATTCATTGCCTAAAATTGCAAGAGAATACAACAAAATGCAAGTAGAAGATATATCTTTTAAAGAAATTGTGAAAGCATTAAAAAATGAAGATGGAAGAAAAGTAGTTAGCAATTATGGATTAGACCCAAAACTTGGAAAATATCACAGAACTTATTGTGATGATTGTGAAAAAGCAATAGAAACCAAAGAACCAGTTGAAACTTGTCCATATTGTGGTGGAAAAAATGTGACATTTGGAGTGTTTGATAGAATTGAGTTAATACGAGATAAACAAGAATCAAAAAGTCCAGAAAATCGACCACCATATGTATACCAAATTCCATTAGGATTTATTCCAGGGGTTGGAGGAAAAACAATTACTAAATTATTAGACACATTTGATACAGAAATGAATATTCTTCATAAATTATCAAAAGATGATATAGAAGCAGTTGTAGGAGAAAAAATTGCAAACACCATTGAAAAAGCAAGAAACGGAGAATGTAAAGTACAATCTGGCGGTGGCGGAAACTATGGAAAAGTAGTTTAAACTCTTAGCTAAATAAAGAATGTTCTAAAACAAAAAAATTATAGTTCTATAAATCTTCTTATCGAATACACATTATGTATAAACGATAAGGAGTTTTTTATGAAAGAAAAGAAAAAATTAAAAATATTAAAAATAATCAAAGAACATGTTATCCACAACAAAAAAGAATATCTGATTATATTTTTTATATTTGTGATTGGCATATTTAGCGGTGTATTTTTTATAAACAATTTGCAAGAAGCACCAAAAACAGAGATTACCAATTATTTAAACCAATTTATAGAAAAATTTAAAAGTTTAGAAAGTATCGATTATATGGCTTTGTTACAAAATTCTGTTATGCAAAACTCAGTACTTGCAATTATAATTTGGTTTTTTGGAACAACAGTAATAGGTATTCCAGTTGTATTTGCAATCATCTTATATAGAGGATTTTGTTTAGGGTACACCATATCTTTATGTATTACAATTATGGGGCTAGGCAAAGGAATTAGTTTTGTATTGGTAACATTGGTATTACAAAATTTGTTGTTTATTCCTGCTATTTTGGCAATTGCTGTTAGTGGCATTAAATTATATAAATCTATTGTCAAAGACAAAACAAAAGAAAACATAAAACTAGAAATTTTGAGACATACGGTGTTCTCAGTTATTATGTTGATTATTTTATGCATTTCGGCAGTGATAGAAATCTTTCTATCTACAAATTTATTGAAAATGGTTATTAAATATTTTTAAAAAAATATCGAAAAATGTATTTACTTTTTTTTAATAGTTTGATATAACATATATAGTTTATGTAAATATAATTTTTAAAATATAGAGGTAGGGGAAAAAACATGGATAGACAATTAAAATTCTTTTTTAACTTTTTAGAAAATGATAAAAAATTATCAAAAAATACATTAGAATCATATAAAAGAGATTTAAAACAATTTAGAGAATATTTAGAGGAACATGGAATTCATTATAATAGAGTAAAAGAAGAAGATGTACAAAACTATATACAAGAATTACAAGATAAAGGAAAAAAGGCTTCAAGTATTTCAAGATGTATTGCATCTATTAGATCATTCTTCCAATTTATCTTGAAAAATAAAAAAATAAAAGTAGATCCAACAACTAATATTCAATCTCCAAAAATAGAAAAAAGAACACCAAATGTTTTAACAGCTAAAGAAGTAGAATTGCTATTAAAACAACCAGATACTGTTGATTTAAAAGGAGTTAGAGATAAGGCAATGTTAGAATTTGCCTATGCAACAGGAATGAGAGTTACAGAAATTATATCATTAAATATAGATGATGTTAATTTAGAAGAAGCTTATGTTATCTGCAAAAATGGAAATAAACAAAGAATTATTCCATTAGGTTCAATGTCATTAAAAGCTTTAAAGGAATACATTGAAGAAGCAAGAGATGTATTAATAAAAAATGAGGATGAAAAAGCATTATTTGTTAATATAAATGGTGGAAGACTTACAAGACAAGGATTTTGGAAAATCATTAAATATTATAAAGATCAAGCCCATATCACAAAAGATATTACACCACATGTTTTAAGACATTCTTTTGCAACACATTTATTACAAAATGGTGCAGACTTAAGAGCAATTCAAACAATGCTTGGACATTCAGATATATCATCAACACAAGTGTATATGCAATTCCAAGACGAAGGACTAAGAGATATTTACAAAAAAGCACATCCAAGAGCATAATGTCCAATTGGGGACGTTTCCTTTTGAGACATTTTGTATAAGAGTAGTTACATGAATTATATGTAAAGTATAATTTATGTAGCTACTTTTTTAATTAATATAGGAAAACTTGTATTTCATCTAGAAGATATGGTAAAATACTGTTTATAAAAATATAGAAAGCAAGAGGAAGGAATACAAAAATGAAAAAATTTTTAAGAATAATTGTTGTAATACTAGCATTGTGCATGATTATATTAGCATTAACTATTGCATATTTTTTTAATACAGACATCGAAACCAAAGAACCAGAGCAGGTCATAGAAGAATGTGAAATACAAACATATACATACATGGAAAGGAAAGTATTTACTATTACCACAAAAAACACAGAAGAAGGTGGTAATTCTAAATATATTGTATATTTCCATGGAGGCTCATATATGGCAGAAGCAACTCAAAATCATTGGGACTTTTTAGAACAGCTTGTTAAAGATACAGGATATACAGTGATTATGCCAGATTATCCATTAGCACCTAAAAATACGTATAAAGAAGTATATGCTATGGTAGAGCCATTATATAAAGAAATTATAGAAAAAGTTGGAAATGATAATGTAATCTTTATGGGAGATTCTGCAGGTGGTGGTTTAGCATTAGGATTATATGAAAAAGTTGCAGAAGGAAAAGTTGAACTTCCTGCTAAAACCATTCTAATTTCGCCATGGTTAGATGTTAGACTAGAAAATGAAAATATACAAGAGGTCGAAAAAAATGATACAATTTTAAATAAGGAAGCTTTGCAAATTGCTGGCATTGCTTATGCAGGAACAGATGGAATAGATAGTTATTTGGTAAACCCGATAGAAGGCGATTTGTCAACTTTAAAAAATATCAAAATATGGATAGGTACATATGATATATTAGAACCGGATTGCCAATTATTGCAAGAAAAGGCCCAAGAAGTTGGTGGAGATGTAGAAATTAAAAGATATGAACAAGCAAAACATATTTGGTTGATTGATAAAAATTCCGATGATACGATTACAGAAGAAGCATATCAGGATTTATTAGAAGAATTAAGAAAAAACTAAATTTGGTCAAGATATAATTGACTATAAAGGTTTATGGGTAACCTTTTAAAAACCTAAATATATTATACAAGGAATGTCATTTTATGAGTAATAAAAAAGAAAAGATATATTGGAGAAGATTAGATAATTCTGCCAAAATATTTCCCATATCTGCTGGAAAAAAATATAGTACAGTTTTTCGATTATCTGCTCTCTTAACAGAAACCATTCAACCTGAGATTTTAACAGTAGCACTAGAAAAAGCATTAAAGCAATATGAATTTTTTAAGGTAAGATTAAAGAATGGATTTTTTTGGAACTATTTAGAATATAATCCCAAAAAGCCAATTGTAGAAGAAGAGAAAGACTATCCATGTAAATACATTGAACCAAAAGAAAATAACAATTATTTATTCAAAGTTACCTATTTTGACAGAAAAATCAATATTGATATATTTCATTCTTTAACAGATGGAAATAGCGGAGTTATGTTTTTTAGAGAGATTGTATATAATTATATAGAGTTGACACATAAAGAAGAATTTCAAGAAGAATTAAGAATTAAGAGAAAATTTGACTTGTCAGCAGAAGATAGTTATATCAAAAATTATAACAAAAAAGCAAAAGGTAATAATTCTAATAGAAAAGCATATAAATTGGCAGGAAGAAAAATCAAATTTGGAGCGATTTCTGCCATACATGAAATGATAGATTTACCAGCATTAAAAGAAGAGGCAAAGAAACAGGAAGCAACCATTACCCAATACTTAACAGCAGTATTAATTTATGCAATTTATCAAGCAAATTATCTAAAAAATAAAGGAAAAAGACCAATAAAAGTTTGTATACCAGTAAACTTAAAAAAATACTTTCCATCAAATACAATTTCTAATTTCTTTTCTTATATAACCGTAGAAGCAGACATGAAAAAAGATACATTAGATACATTTGAAAAGATATTAGAGTTTGTAAAAAAAGATTTTGCCAAAAAATTAACACCAGAAGAAATACAAAAAACAATGTCTGGAAATGTAAAGTTAGGAACTAATCCATTTATAAAGGTAATTCCATTGGTATTAAAAAAGCCAATTGTTCGATTAAGTTATTTGGAAATTAGAAAATATACCACAACTACATTTTCAAACATAGGAAGAATAGGTATTATTGGTAAATATCAAAAATACATAGAAGACTTTTTAATGCTAATTGCACCAGAACCAGTTGAGAAAATAAAATGTTCAGCTTGTTCATTTGAAAACCATATTGTCTTTACATTTACTTCTATTTTAGATGATTGTAGTATTGAAAAAGAATTTTATAAATTTTTAACAGAAAAAAATATTAAAGTAATCATTGAAAGTAATGAAATTTTAGACATGGGTAGTAAAGGTTGAAAAATAATTACAATTTTGGCGTTGCACAGTGGCGAACTTCATTTGAAATTTATTCAACGTACATACATATATGTTAACACAATAAAAAGCAATAAAAAAGAATAAAAAAATAAAAAGAAAAAAAGAAGAGAAAGATAACAAATCGGAAAGGAAAAACAAATGCTATATCCGAAAAAATTAAATAGTAAAAAAAGGAATTTGTTAATAAAAATTTTGTTAGGTGTATCTGTAGGAATTGCTATTATATTAACCATTATCAATAAATTAACCATACCAGAAATTCATTGGGCAGCACTTGCCAATAGTGGCATATTATATGCGTGGATAACAGCAAAATATTCTATAGACAAAAGAACCAATATCGCAGGACATGTCATGATACAAGCCATTGCCATTTCACTATTAACGGTTTACATAGATTATAACTTAGGATTTCGAGGCTGGTCTTTGGAAATATCAATTCCTATCATTATCATAATAGCCAATGTAACTATGCTTGTATTAACTATTGTTAGCCATAGAAAATATATGCGATATGCGATATATCAATTGGTTATCTGTATATATAGTTTAATTCCACTCTATTTTATGCAAAAAGATATGATAGACCATTATGTCTTAAGTTATGTGGCAATAGGAATATCTATTGTAAATTTTATCTTAACCATAATAGTTTCAGCAAGAGATGTCAAAGAAGCGGTTATAAGAAAATTTCATATGTAGACAAATTGGGCCAGGTTAAAAATTGTCTCAAAAATGTCGAATTTTGTATAATTTTATTGAAGTAAAATAATATATAAAAACAAAAGGCAGTCAAAGAACTTGACTGCCTTTTGTGAAGGATGGAACCTCAGCAGCGATTTCTGTTGCTAGGTCCCTAAGATGTGTTTCGTTAAGGTTTCCTGGTCTCCCATATAAATATGCGAAAATCAGAGCGGCATCTTCGGGTGACTGGGCGTCCTCCCAATCTTCGATGATATAACCACGGAAGTTCATCAACTGGTAGTTGGCAAATTCGGAAGAGTTTGACAGTTCTTCTAAAATGAAGTCCAACTGCAGATAGAAGTTTGTGACTTCTTCTCCTTTTGCTTCTGCAAACTCAGACAGTTGCTCTTCTCGACCAAATGTCCAGCACATTAGTCCTGTTGAGTGGATTGCTCCTTCATGGACGGATGTGTCAAAGTTAGACTCTTTCCGGATGTTGGCAACAATACCAATTGCTTGCTCTGGCGACAAGTCACCATTTTTGAGTAGATATTCATAAGCAATCTGCTCCTTGGACGTTTCCTTGTTCAGGAAGCATACCATTAAGATGCCCAGGCATATTATTAATAAGATTGCTCCCACAAATAATAGCCGTTTTTTAGGTTCAGTGATGAGTCTCTTCATGTTTTTTCCTCCTTCTTTTCCAAAGACCCATTTTTAGTTACAATTTTATTATACCATAAATTAACATAACATTCAAATTTTAAAAGGTTATGTTTATATAAATAATTGTTGTGGGACAAGAGGGGAGAAGAAAATTTCAGAATGAACAGCCTCGATTTGTCTAAAAATGTCGAAAATTTTTTATAAATAATACTTGATAATCCAAAAAATTCATGATATAGTATTAACATAATTATTTGTCCTTGAATTTACAAGTTTAAATCAAAATTTTATTTCTAAGTAAAATCCCAATAGAAGTTTTATCATATGAGAACTTTTTATTTTTAAGATTTAGTAAGAAAATTAAGTTGTAAAGTTTAAAGTCTTGAATTATTTTCAGTTTTTTTATTGTATATAAAATCAATTTTTATCTTTATCATGTATAAATTTTCCATATATAACGATGTTATTATCTACAAATTTTTTTAGTTTAGAGCATTAAAAATAAATTTTCAATCGAAATAATTTCAAAACATAAATGGCAAATAATGTAAAATAAAAACAAGGAGGAATTTAATGAGTCAAGAAGAAGAAAAAAGAAAATTATTATCTCCAAAATTAGATGTGATTTTTCAAGCACTATTTGGAGAAGTAGGAAGTGAAAGAATTACAAAGAAATTCTTAGAAGCAATATTAGATGAAGAGCTAGAAGAAGTGGATTTAAGTAGAAATATTGTGTTAAGAAGAGAGACTTTGGAAGATAAAATGGGAATATTGGATGTGTTAGTAAAAATTAATAATGAAGAATATTGTAATGTAGAAATGCAGATGGTGGAAAAAGATAAGTTATTAGAAAGAATATTATATTATTGGTCAAGAATATATGGAAAAAATCTGAAATCAAGCAATGACTATGTAGAACTAAAGAAGACAATAGAAGTATTAATAGTAAATTTTGAAATAAAGAAATTAGAAGAGTTAGAATATCACAGTAGATGGAAGATAATAGAAGAAGAGAAGAGAAAACTGGTCTTGACAGAAGACTTAGAAATACATATAATTGAGATACCAAAGATATATAAACTAGCAGGAGAAGAGCAAGAGGAAGAATTAGTAAAATGGCTAGAGTTTATAGAAAATCCTGAAAGTAAGAAGGTGGAGAAGTATATGGAAGAAAATAAAGAAATGAAAGAAGCAAAAGAAAAGTTAGAAGTAATGAGTGAAGATGAAAGAATGCAAATTTTGGCAGAACTAAGATTGAAAGCAATTAGAGATGAAAAAGCAGTAGAAAGATTCGGTTTAAAGAAGGGGATAGAAATAGGAGAGAAAAAAGGAATAAAAAAAGGAATGAAAGAAGCAATAAAAGAAATGGCCAAAAAAATGAAGGAAAAAGGTATGGATATTAAACTTATACAAGAAGTAACAGATTTAACAGAAGAAGAAATCAATCTGTTATAAAAAATTAAAGATAGAGGTAAAAAATGAAGTCTAATGTTTTTAAATATATATTTATAATATTTGTTATCATTATTGTGATTGTGGCATTTTTTGTTATAAGAAATAATGAAAATGAGCAACAAACAGAAGAAGAAACGACAAGTGTAGAAGAAGAAATTGTAAGAGAAATCAGATTAGGAATAGCTCAATATGATACATTAAATCCATTATTAACTAATAATAAAAATGTGCAGAATGTAACAAAATTGATTTATGAGTCATTAGTAGATATCTCTTCAGACTACAAGGCAACACCAGATTTAGCAACAGAGTGGGCAAAACAGGATGCAACAACCTATATTATAAAATTAAGAGAAAATGTAAGATGGTCAAATGGAGAAAGATTTACATCAGCAGATGTACAATTCACCTATGATAGGTTAAAAGAAAATTCATCGATTTATTCTAGTAATTTAGAACATGTTACAATGCTAGAAATTGTGGATGATTACACCGTAAAAATGTATTTAGATCAAGAAGTGCCTTTTTTTGAATATTATTTGACATTTCCTATTCTTTCAAAAACTTTTTATGATACGCAAGATTATTATAATGTTGGTATTGTACCTGTGGGAACAGGTAAATATAAAGTGGATAGTGTTCAAGAAAATTATATAACACTTACGAAAAATACGAATTGGTGGAATAGAGATACTGAACTTACTTTAGAAAAAATTACAGTTAATATCTATGATTCTATTGGAGAATTGTATAATGCGTTTAAATTAGGAAATGTAGATTTAGTTAGTACAGATAATACCAATATACAAGAATATATAGGAACTATTGGGTATAGCACTAAAGAGATAAAAGGAAGAACACATGACTTTTTGGTATTAAACACGCAAAATACATTGTTAACAAATCAAGAAGTAAGACGAGCTATTTCGTATTCAATTGACAAAAATAATATCGTGTCAAATGTTTTTCAAAATAAATATTATACTTCAAGTTTTCCATTAGATTATGGTTCATGGGTATATCAAGAACAAGATGCAAGTTCAGGGTATAATCCAGAACAGGCAAATCAATTATTATCAGAAAACGGATGGAGCTATAGAAATAGTTATTGGCAAAAAACAATTAGTGGACGAACGCAAAGAATTGACCTAAATTTAGTAGTAAAGGCATCAGATAGTACACAAGTAGCTGTTGCAGAGAATATACGAACTCAATTAGCAAGTCAAGGAATTAGAATTACAATTCAACAATATTCAGATGATCAGTATAGTAGAGCTATTGAGAATAAATCTTATGATATGATTTTATGCAGTATGAATTTATCACCTAATCCAGATATGTCATTATTTTTCGGAGATAACAATCTAGCAAATTATGCAAATGAAGAAGTTACGAATTTGATGAATGAAATAAAAAATACGACAGATGAAACAACAATAAAAAATGATTATACAAGACTTGCAGAAATCTATAAAACAGATATACCATACATTAGTTTATATACTAATAAATATACAGTTGCATATAACACAGAATTAGTAGGAGAGATTAATTCTAATTGGTTTAATCCGCTTTGTGGAATAGAGACATGGTATAAATAAAAAAAGTTTAAAATAAGTCTTGACAAAACAAATTTTTGATATATAATAACAGTATCAAACAAAAGTTCAAGTAAATGAGGAGGAAAATTATGAGTGAGAATGCAGAAAAAAAGAAAGCTTTAGAAGCAGCAATGAGTCAAATCGAAAAACAATTTGGTAAAGGTTCTGTTATGAAATTAGGAGAATTTAAAGCAATGGAAATAGAAGCTATTCCAACAGGTGCATTAAGTCTAGATATTGCTTTAGGAATAGGAGGCGTACCTAGAGGAAGAATTATAGAGGTATTTGGACCAGAATCATCTGGTAAAACCACATTAGCATTACATATTATTGCAGAAGCACAAAAAATGGGAGGAGAAGCAGCATTTATTGATGCAGAACATGCATTAGACCCAGTGTATGCAAAAAAATTAGGTGTAGATATTGATAATCTAATTGTATCTCAACCAGATACAGGAGAACAAGCATTAGAAATTACAGAAAGCTTAGTTAGAAGTGGAGCATTGGATGTTATTGTTGTAGACTCAGTAGCAGCTTTAGTGCCAAAGGCTGAAATTGATGGAGACATGGGAGATTCTCACATGGGCTTACAAGCAAGACTAATGTCACAAGCACTAAGAAAATTAGCAGGAGCAATAAACAAATCAAAAACAGTTTTAATATTTATTAACCAATTAAGAGAAAAAATTGGTGTCATGTTTGGAAATCCAGAAACAACAACAGGTGGTAGAGCATTAAAATTTTATGCATCTGTTAGAATGGATATTAGAAAAATAGAAAATATCAAACAAGATGGAGAAGTAAAAGGAAACCGTGTAAGAGTAAAAGTAATAAAAAATAAAGTAGCACCACCTTTTAGAGAGGCAGAATTTGATATTATCTATGGAGAAGGAATTTCAAAAGAAGGTAATATTTTAGACATGGCAGTTAACTTAGATATTGTTGAAAAAGCAGGTTCTTGGTTTAGTTATAATGGAGAAAGAATTGGACAAGGAAGAGAAAATGTTAAGAAATATCTAAAAGAAAATCCAAAAATGCTAGAAGAAATTGAAGGAAAAGTAAGAGCAGATTTTGAAAAGGTATTTGAAGAAAGTTTTGGGGAAGAAATACCTGAAATCGACATGGATGATGACGAGGAAGAAGAATAATAAGAACAATAAAAAACAATAAAGGGGTACAAAAAATTGTATCTCTTTTATTGATATTTTTATCTGGGTATAGTAGAATAAGGAAAGATTAAAGTAAAAAATAATTAAAACGTAAGTTTTGCCAAATCTATAATTTACGGAAAGGAAAAAATAAAAAATGAAAGAACGTTATAGAACTTTATCAGCAGTTATTTTGATGTTAATGAGAGAAAATAATGGTGTAGAAGAAATTTTATTACAAAAAAGAAAAAATACAGGATATATGGATGGACATTATGATTGTGCAGCTTCTCGGACATGTAGAAAATATGGAAAGTATGAAAATGGCAATGCAAAGAGAAGCAAAAGAAGAAATTTGTGTAGATATTGATTTAAAGGATTTAGAATTTGTTACATTTATTCATAAAATTAATGGAAATGATATCATATATTATAATGGCTATTTTAAAGCTAAGAAATGGCAAGGAAAACCTCAAATTGGAGAGCCTGACAAAAATGAAGAAATAAAATGGTTTCCAATTGATGAACTACCAGAAAATATAATAGATGATAGAAAACAAGCCATTCAGAATTATATAGATAAGATACCATATAGTGAATTTGGTTGGAACGAAAAGGAATAGAGTGAAGATGAATAAAATTATAAGATTACTAGCAAGTGATTTAGATGGAACGATTATTTTTAATAACCAGATAACAACAAAAGATTTAGAAGCAGTGAAAAAATTAAAACAAAACAATATAGATTTTGCTATTTGCACAGGTAAAACGTATTCCATGACGAAAGATATATGTGATAAATTAATGCCAGAGTATGGAATTTTTGGTAATGGTACACAGATTATCAAACTAAAAACAGGAGAAGAAATTATAAAAAATACTTTATCAAGTGAACAAGCAAAGGCGTGTATAAAACTTGCTCAAAAACAGAATTTACATATTCACCTATATATAGATAATGCAATCATTGCAGAAAAAACTATGAAATATATGGCGTATAGAAATTCTATTTTATACAAAAATCAAATGCAATTTAAAACGGTTGAATCTTTAGAAACATATATAGAAGAACAAAAACCAAACATACTGAAATTTGTTATATCAGGAGACAAAGACCTAATACATACAAAAAGGGAAATAGAAGAAAGACAAAATTTAACAGCTATTCAAATAAAAAAATATGGAGAATATAGAGATAAAATTGTGGGAAAAGATTATGAATATTTAGACATTGTACCTAAAAATGTAACAAAATATCAAGCATTAAAACAATTATGTGATTATCTAAATATATCTCTTAAAGAAACGATGACAATAGGAGATAATATCAATGATATAGATATGATAAGATATGCAGGAATTGGCGTAGCTGTTGGAAATAGTTACGAAGAAGTAAAAAAAGAAGCTTTCTATATAACTAAAAATACAGTACAGACAGGGGCCTTTGCAGAAGCAGTTGATAAATTTATAGTAAATGGACAATAAGGATGAATTGAAATAAGGGGCATATTAAAAACGATAAGGAGGAAAAATGTACACAGTAGAAGAGTTTGATAAAGAAAAAACAAAAGTATTAAAATATGTGCTATATAAAAAAAGAAGTGAAAATGAAATCAGAAAAAAATTTGAAAATGAAATAGAACAAAATTTATTAGAAGATATTATTAGCTATCTAAAAGAAGCTAACTATATTGATGACAAAGAATATATCAGAAAAACAATCAATAATTTTATGGCTTTAAAAAATTTATCAATTCGAGAAATCGAATATAAATTATTGAGCAAAGGAATTAAAAAAGAAGATATAGAAGATTATATCTATGAAAATAAAGAAGAATTAAATCAATATGAAATAAAATCGGCTAGTAATGTGATTATAAAAAAACAAGCATCAATGGAAATAGAAGAAATAAAACAGTATTTATTAAAAAAAGGATATAAGCGTGATAATGTCAACATAGCATTAGAAGATAGCTGAAAATAGACTGTAAACATCAAAAAAGGAGAAACAAAATGTCAATATTAACATTAGAAACCCAAAAATATGCAATAAAAATAGAGAACTTTGAAGGACCTTTAGATTTATTGTGTCATTTAATTGAAAAAAATAAAATGGATATATATGATATTCATCTAAATGAAATTACTGACCAATACATACAATACTTAAACCAAATGGAGAAAATGAATTTAGAAATTGCCAGTGAATTTGTCGTAATGGCATCTACTTTGCTATATTTAAAATCAAAAAATTTACTTCCAAAACAGGAAGAAGAGGAAGAAGAATTAACAGAAGAAGAACTAATTAGAAGAATTATTGAATACAAGAAATTTAAAGAAATTAGTAAAGTTCTAAAACAAAATTATATTGAAAATGGAAATCGATATTATAAAGGACAAGAAAATATAGAACTTCCAAAACAAAAATTGGAGAAAAAATATGATAATCAAATTATTCCAAAAATCTACCAACAACTATTGGAAAGGACAAGCGTAAGGTTAAACCAAAATGCAAAAAATATTGAAAAAATTGCATTAGTAGAAAATTACACAGTGGCTAGCAAAGTAAAGGAAATGTTTAAAGTATTGGTAAAACAAAAACGATTTGTGTTTAATAAAATGTTTTCACTAAGTAAACACAATAAACAAGAGGTAGTTACTGCATTTAGTGGATTATTAGAAATGTCAAGAAGAAAAAAAGTAGAAACGACACAAGAAGAATTGTTTGGCGATATTACAGTAGAGAAAACAAAAAGAGCATAAGTTTAGAGAATTATTGTTTAAATTAAAAAAAAATGGAAAAACTAATATAAATTGCTTTATGAAAAGGAGGCAAGTATATTGGTTTTTCTTTTTATATTACTCATTTTACTGATTATCACATTAAGTATTGTGACAAGCAAAATAGAAATCAAGCTGATGCCTTTTATCTTAGATTCAAAAAAGTCCAAATATGTAGATGACCAAAGTAAAGTGATTATTAAATTAAAATTATTTGGAAATATTCCTATTATAAAATTCACAATAACGAATAAAAAATTAAAAAGATTACAAAAATCATTTAAAATGAATGAAAAAATAGAAAAGATAGAAAAAGATATTATACAAAACAAAGATAAAATAGATGTGAGATTGCTAGCAGTAGCAAAGGAGATATGGAAAAGTATAGAAATAAAAAAGTTAGAATTAGCAATGGAATTGGGAACAGAAAATGCTTTTTTAACATCTATGCTAGTAGCAATTCTTTCTGGTATTATAGCGATTGGCTTCTCTAGGACAAATGTAAAAGAAAAAGATGTTTTATATGAGATAAAACCAATATATACAAACCAGAATTTTGTAAAAATTGCCATTTCTGGTATATTTCAAATAAAAATGGTACATATTATAAATATCATATATGTATTAAATAAAAAAGGAGGAATGAAAAACAATGAGCGAACATCCAATAGAAGGTCTTATGACTACAGCTATGAATAGCATTCAAGATATGATAGATGTCAATACAATTATAGGGGAACCAATCGAAACTTCTAATAATATTGTCATTATTCCAATATCAAAAGTATCATTTGGATTTGCAGCAGGAGGAAGTGAATTTAAAGGGGAAACTGTAGATGAATACAGAAAAAGAGAAAAAGAAGAAGAGGTACAATATCGATTACCATTTGGTGGTGGCTCAGGAGCAGGTGTTACGATTAATCCAATAGCATTTTTAGTTATCCAAGGTGAAAATGTAAAACTAATGCCAGTAAATTATAGTTCATCAATAGACAAGCTTTTAGACTATATTCCAGACTTACTAGATAAAACGAATAACATGCTAAATAAATGTATGCAAAAATCAAAAGAAAAAAATAAAACGGAAATGAAAGAAGAAAATAATGTGGAAAAGAAAAAATCAGAAAAAGTAAAAATAGATAAAAATAGAATAGAAGAAGATTTAGATGAAAGTAAACATATAAAAGAAAGATTAGAGAAAACAAAAAAACCAGTTGAAGAAGAAATAACGTATGAGTACGAATATGATGAAACATTAGACGATGATGAATAGAGACAATTCGGGCCAGGTTGGGTTTTGTCCCTTTCGTGTCGAACTATGTCGAAAACAATATATTTTTTGGATGTATTTAAAATTTAACCAGAATACTGTATATACTATTTTATTCATTAAATGGCTAACATTACAGAATAAACAAATTTAAAGATATTGGATCTATGTCAAGTTTTTAGACACATTTTTCTACGAATTTATATATTTTTTCAAGCTTCGCTTGAGCAGTTGATA